>DATAOI010000059.1 GCA_036265815.1 Gemmatimonadales bacterium | reverse complement strand
GACCAGCACGAGGAGGTCCGCCCGGAGACCCGCCAATCCGCCGTCGAAGAGGCCTGGCAGCTCTGGCACCTCACCATGGAGGAATGGAGCGATCCCGGCATCCGGCACCTCGAGCACCCGTTGGGGGGACCCTGACTCGCGACCAGCCTGCCGCCGGTCTCCGGCCTATCCTGGGCGCGCGATCGACCGACGCCCCGCGGACAATTCGGATCTGATCCGGCAGGCGGGCGGTGACGGCCGATAGCGCGGCCATCCGTCGGCATTCACCCCCGGGCGCCGGAGATTGCCCCGGTCGCCTCGGTCCGAGGTGCGCTCCCGCAACGGATTAGCCGTTGGCACACCCCTCGCGCATGGGTTCCCCGGTCTGCCAACCCCGGGAGGAAGTCATGGCGCGCGGCATCGTGGTAACTGGGATCGTGACACTGGCGCGGGTCACCGGCTGCTCCAGCAGGAGCCAGGAGCGGATCGTGGTTACGCCGCCGCCTCGGGCCTTGCGGCGCGAGCCGGCGCGGGAAGTCATCGTGGTCGAGCGCACCCACGTGCCGAGAGGGCATGCCTACGGCTGGTGGAAGCAGCACGGCTACCGCGAGGTCACGGTGTACTCCGACGGCACCCGGTACTACAGCGGGAAGGCCGCGCCGACGGGATTTCGGGCCGTGATCGTCTACCAGCGGGAAGGGAAGTACTACCTGCCCGACGAAGACGGCGAGCGGAGCCACTCGCATGACGGACGTGGTGGGGACCGCGAGGACTGACCGAAGGTTGCTCTCGTAAGCTGCCGTTTACCTGTCCTCCGCGGCTGTTCCCCGGGTCGGCCACCGGCCGCTATGTTTTCGGATCATGCCCACCGCCGACTTCACCTCGCCCAGGTCAACGCCGCCCGCGCCTGCGGGCAGCCCAACGAGCCGGTGATGGCCGAGTTCATGACCGCGCTCCCGGAGATCAACGCCCTCGCCGAGCGGAGCCCTGGATTCGTGTGGCGGCTCCAGACCGGGACGGGGACGCGACCGCGATCCGGCCCTGCGGCGACCCGCTGATCCTGATCAACCTCTCGCTCTGGCGCGACCTGAATGCTCTCCGGGAATACGTCTTCCGCAGCGATCACGCCGGATACATGCGGCGTCGGCGGGAGTGGTTCGAGCGCTTCGAGCGGGGCTATGTACCGCAGCTACCACGGGCAACCCGACGGCAAGGTTCCTGATGCTCAAGACCGGCGATCCCAACGCCGGCGAGCTGAACCTGATCCTCAAACTGGCGGCCGGAGCCTCAGGGCGGCCCACGGGCAGCGCGCTGATGTGAAGGAATGTTCACCGGCCCTGGTACTGCACTCGCCCGCCCAGCACCACCGCCCGGATCCGCCGCGTCGCCCGGATATCCACCGAGGGGTCGGCGTCGAGCACGACGAGGTCGGCCCACTTCCCCGGCTCGATGGTTCCCAGGTCGTGGTCGGCGCCGATGATTCGGGCGGCGGCGCCCGTCGCCGCGTGCAGCGCCTCCAGCGGCGAGACGCCCGCGGCCACCATCTCCTCCAGCTCCAGGTGCACCCCGGTCGGGATCTGCCAGATATCGGTGCCCGTCCCGATCGTCACCCCGGCCCGGGCGAGCTTGGCCGTGGTCTGCCGAGACACCGCGGCGAACCGCTCGAAGCGTCGGCGCCCCACCGAGTCGAGCGCCAGCATCCAACCGAAGGCGCTCCGCGGCGGGAGGATCGGTGCGAGCTCCGGATCGGCCGAGAGCGTGTCGGGATGGCGGTTCATCGCCAGGGCGAGCACCGTATAGGAGATCGTCGGGATGACAGCGATCCCGGCGCTCCGGTAGAGCTGCACCAGGTCGTCGTAGATGAGCCCGTCACCGCGCGGTTCGCAGAACTCGGCGTGCTCCTTCGCGTCCATCCCGGCCGCCACCAGCGGCAGCAGGTGCGCGCAGTGCCCGGTAACCCTGAGGCCGCGCCGGTGCGACTCGGCGATGAACCGGGCGTTGATGTCCCAGCGGCGGAAGGTGCGCGTCTTCACGTGGTCCGCTCCGAAGGCCGCCGCCAGCGCCACCGCCCGCCTCACGTGGTCCGGGTCGGCCTCCGGCTCGACACCCTGGCCGTCCTCCAGGTCGTAGGCCCAGTCGGTATACATCTGGATACCGCCGTAGTCTACTCGAGGGCCCTGGAGTTTCCCCGCGGCGACCGCGTCCGCGTAGGCGGCCAGCGGTCCTATCGGTGAGCCCTGGTCGCGAATGGTGGTCACGCCGAACCGGGGATATCCAGGCATCAGCTCGGGCCGGTACTCGTGCGCGTGCAGGTCCACCAGCCCCGGGATCAGCCACTTCTCCCCGGCGTCCAGCACTCGCCCCGGATCGGCGGCCAGCGTCCCTCCCGGCGCGATGCGCGCGATCCGCCCGCGCTCGATCAGCAGGTCGTGCGGCGGCGTGGCGGCCGCGCCGGTGCCGTCGATGATGCGCGCGTTCCGGATCACCATGGGCGGAGCCGCCGGCGTGGTGTAGGAGATCGGCCAGCCCAGCGTGCGCTCCCGGCCATCGGGGGAGCGCAGGCGCAGGCCGCCCTCCGAGACGAAGAGGATGGTGCCGTCGCGCGCGGCCGACGGATAGATCGCCGGCGCGTCGCCGAGCGGCTCGGCCGGCGCCAGCGCGTCGGGTCTCGCAAACCTCGCCCGCCAGAGCCGGGCGTGACGCACGAAGAACAGCGCGCCCGCCGTCCAGAGGGGGAAGAGCGGCGAGTCTGGCGTGCCGGACACCGCCCGTCGGCCGCCCGACAGGAGCAGGACCTCCGCCCGTGACGGCCGGCGCGGCGCGAAACCGCCCGTAAGAGACAAGAGGCCGTCGGACGAGGGGCCCCACGCCACGTCCGCGCCGGGCTCTGCGCCGAGCGTGCGGGTCCGTCCGGGGTCCGACAGGTCGCGGATCCGGGCGTCCACGACCCGAAGGACGGTGCTGTCCTCGGTGGACGCATGCATGAACGCCAGGTGTTTGCCGTCGGGCGAGTACATCGGGTGGTCCTCTCGCCCGGGCAACCGGGTGACGCGGTGGGTGGTACCGGTGGTCAGGTCGGTCGCGTAGAGGTCCTCCTCCAGCCATCGCCCGCCCGACCAGGCGAGCCTGCCGCCGTCCGGCGACCACGCCAGGTGGTGCGCGTCGAGCGGGACGTCGGCTACCGGGCGAGCGGAGTCGCCCACCCTCATCACCCAGAGACGGCCGAGCGCGAGCATCGCCACCTGCCGGGCATCGGGCGAGAGCGCCAGGCCCATGAACCCGTGCACGTGCTGGGGCGTGCCCGGCTCGGGGAAGCGGACCGGTGTCAGGGCCGGGCGGGCACGAGGGATGGCGAGTTCGGCGGTGAACGGGATCTCCGCCGGCGCGCCTCCAGCCGCCGGGATCCTCCAGAGCCTGCCGTCGGCGCCGTAGAGCAGCCAGCGCCCGTCCGCCGTCCAGCGCGCGCGGGTCGGGGTGACGTCGGCCTGGGCGGTGAGGCGACGCGGCACCCCGGGCGAGTCCACTGGTGCGACCCAGAGCTGAGTCCGCTCCGCCGAATCGGGCGCGAAGAACGCGAGGGCTCGGCCGTCGGGGGCAAAGGCCGGCGCGAGGGCCGAACCGACGGGCGTGCCGAACCTGGTCGCCCGGCCGCCGGCGCGATCCACCAGCCAGAGTGGCCCGCCCTCCTCCGAGGTGGCGGACGCCGCGACAACGGCGAGCCGGCGGCCGTCGGGCGCCCAGGCCGGATCGCGGAGATCGGGGCCAGTGGAGTCCGCGACCCGAAGCTCATGCGCCTCGCCGCCGGCGGGATCGATCAGCGCGAGGCGACTCCGCAATCCGGCCGTGGCGCTGTCCCGCGGCACCAGTCGCGCGAAGGCGATCGTCCGCCCGTCGGGGGCCCACGCCGCTCTGCCGTCGAACCCCTCCGGATCGCGAAGCTGGGTGAGCTGGCGGGGCGACGCGCCCGGCTCGAGCAGCCAGAGTCCCGTGCGGCCGGCCCGCTCGGCGCGAAAGACGAGCCGCCGGCCGTCCGGTGACCACGAGGGGTCGAGATCCTCGGCCGTGTCGCGCACGGCGTCTGTGAGCGGCCGCGCCGTGCCGCCTGCGGCGGGCAGCTGCCAGAGCTGCCCCAGCAGATCGAAGACGAGCGAGCGGCCGTCGGGTGAGAGGTCGAAGCTGGGGGTAGTGCCCTCGTGCACCCGCAGCCGGACCGTCTCCTCGCGCGAGCCGGGGCAGCCGGCCAAGAGGCCAGCGAGCAGGGGCAACGCGACGGCGCGGCAAAGCGACGGCATGGGGGTCCGGTGAGGATGCGAAGAATCAAGGTACATGCCGGGCCGCTGGTCAACATCTCAGCCTCTCCATCAGCACTCGTGGCCATCATGACAGCCATCATCTACAGCGGCCGGCGGGACCAGCACGAGGAGGTTCGCCCGGAGACCCGCCAATCCGCCGTCGAAGAGGCCTGGCAGCTCTGGCACCTCACCATGGAGGAATGGAGCGATCCCGGCATCCGGCACCTCGAACGCCCGTTGGGGGGACCCTGACTCGCGGCCAGCCTGCCGCCGGTCTCCGGCCTATCCCTGGGCGCGCGATCGACCGGCTGACTACGGTACTCCCTCGCTGCGGCCGGGCTCCTCGAACACCACCAGACCCGTCAGCCGGGCCTCGACTGCCCCCCAGCGCGCAGTGCCCGCAGGAAGCCCTGGGATCCTCCTGCACAGATCCGATGCCGACAGCCCGATCAGCCGTTGGATCAGCAGCGCCTCACCGGCGGTGTGACCGCCGGTAATGAAACCGAGCGCGCGCTCCAACTGAGCGAGGAGGACCGCGTTCCGGCTCCGCGCCGCCGCCTGTACCTCGCCGTGCAGTCGTTCGGCCAACTCGCGAACCGCCGGACTGGATGCGCCCGCCGCCCACCGGTGGCCACCCAGAAGTCCCAGCCGTTGCCGCAGCGGGGCCGCCAGCCAGGACATCGCCAGCTCCAGTTGCTCGGCTGTTATGGCTCGGGTCGACTCGCTTCTGGCGGCGGCCGCCAGTCTGGGGCCCACCACCTCTCGAGCTTCGGTCGAGCCACCGCTCCCGTCGATCCACACCACACTCGCGGCGAGCCGCGCAGTGTGCCCTTCCACCGTCCCGTAGAGACCGAAGCCCGCGAGAACTCCCGACGGGCCTTCGGGCACCAGCGCCACGCCGAACCTCATCGGGCCCGGGTGCAGCTCGTCGGCGATCTCCGACTGCCAGCGCCAGAGGCGCCGGCCTTCCGGTCCGAGCCCCGCCCTGATGGGGAGCGTGGCTTTTCGAGTCAGTGCTTCTCCGACTCGGAGCCCGCGCTCCAGCGGCTCGGGCAGGGTGAAGCGCACGACCTCGACCTCGCCGTGCACCGACCCCAGCCGTACCGCGCGACCCTCCCGCTGCTCCAGCCGCATCGGCGTCCATGGCAAGTCGTAGTGGACCACTCGCGCGGCCCGCTGAAGGTCGAGACCCTCCGCGGCCACGTCCGTCACTACCAGGCAGGTCGGTTCGGGCCCTATCTGCGGTGAGCCACCGGTCCTGAACCAACCCAGCACTACCAATCGAGGCACCGTCGAGCGGCCCAGCCCCGCCCGCTCCCCCGTGCACCACGCGATCGGCGGGCCTGCCAGCCGCTCCCGCAGATGGCGCACCGTTTCCCGGCGGGACACGAACACGATGGTGGGATGGCCGTCCGCCAGAATGGATTGGAGGCGCTCGAGCTTGGCATCTGGCCCTCGGCTTGCCGCGACAGCCGCCTCGATCACGACGTTGGTCCGCTCCAGGTCTGCCAGGTCGAGATCGATGCCGGCACCGCTCTCCGGCAGCAGCTCCCAGAGCACCAGCTGGTCCTGCAGGTCGCCCGCGAATTTCCTGAGCTCCGCGCGGCTGAGCGTCCGCCCGGTCCGCACCGCATCGCGTGCGTGGAGCAACAGCCTGCGGTAGCGCCGAAGCGCGCCAAGCAGCGCCGCCGGGCTGGAGGCCGCGGCCCGGGCGAGCGTTCCCCGTACCAGGGCAGCCGTCGGTGTATGGCAGGAGAGCGACAGCCGATCGATCCACCCGATGGCCTGCGCCGCGGCCCCACACTCCCGCTGGCAGGCCGGGCTCACCCGGACGAGGCGTGCAGGCCGCCCACCCGCCGAGCGTTCCTCGACCACCAGGCGTCCGAGCGCAGCGGCGCCCTGTCCCCCACCGAGCGCGGCTCCCAACGAGATCACCCCATCGGCAAGCAGAGCGTCGTCACGCACGCCGAGGAGGAGCTGATGCGCCAGGTCTTCCAGCCGATTCACCACCGGAGTGGCGGTGACCAGCAGAATGGGCCGGCCGATCAGCCAGGGCGCTACATGCCCGTAGCGACACGTCTGGGGGTTTCGGAAGTGATGACTCTCGTCCACGATCACCAGCCCGCGCGTGCCGAGGGGAAGCCGGCCCCGGCTCGCTTGCTGGTGCGACCTCACCAACACCCGGACACCCAGACCATTCGCGACCGACCGCCACTGTGGCACCAGCGTCGCCGGGACCAGACAGGCCGTCGGACCCCTCGGGTTGAGTGCCGCCGCCACGGCCAACGCGACAAACGTCTTGCCGCTCCCGACCGGGTCGGCCAGCAGCGCGCCTCGGTGTCGGCGGACGGCCGCGAGCAGCCGACGGAAGCTGCGTCGCTGCTCCTCGCGCAGCCACGCCGGCGGGGCATCCGGTGCCTCCTCCGGCTGCAGGCTCGCGACCAGTGCTCGCGCCACCGCGCTCGCGGAGGCTGGAGCTCCCGAGCAGAGCGCCGTGAGGATCGGCAGCGGCACCGCCGCAAGTGTCTCAGCCACGATGGTCGGTGCCTGGGGCCACCAGCCGCCCGAGCGCGGTCCGCTCGCCCGCCGAAAGCTCGAGGTGCCGCGCAGCGAGGTCATCGAGTTGCTCCTGCACCGGCTCCCCTCGACGTCCGGCTCCAGCGAGCCGGGACAGATCGGGGTCGGAGAGCACGGACGGCGGAAGGGGAAGTCGGCTGACGGTGGCGGCGCTGAACCGATGGAAACCGCCGGCGGCGGGCACCGCACCGAGCCGAGCCGCCGCCCGGATCCAGCTGGAGTTGAGCCAGGCACTGACCCGCTCGGCCTCCGCTGCGGTCGAGGCGGCGGCTACGTAGCAGCTGTTGAGTGGAACCCGGTCGGCATCGCGCGCCCCGGTGAGCGCGGCGGCCGCGAGGGACCGGCCGAGATCGGCCCAGACCACTCGGTGAGCAGATGTGGCGGCCCGGGTGCGGAACAGGATCCAGGCGCGCTCGCCCTGATAGTCCGCCCGGACACGAAGGGCGGAGAGCCGCGGCTCTAGATATTCCGCCGCCCTGGGTGGCAACTCCCGCAACGGTCGTCCGTCCTGCCCATGAGTCCAGAGCAGTCGCACCCGGGTTGCCACCCGGAACGGCCTCACGTCCCGGCCGCGAACGGCCCAGCGCATGAGCTCGGGCTCGATGTCGGGCGGCGGATTCAGGAAGATGGCGTTGGCGCCGGTCTTGAGACCGAGATGGCAGGCGAGCTGCTCCCCCAGCAGAGGATGCCTTCGTGCCAATCGTCCGAGTACCGCGCGCGCTCCATCGGACCGGAGAATCCAGGGTCCTCCGGATCGGAGCCGCGACTGCACTACACCGCCGCCGGGCCTCTGGCCCAGCCGGGTCTGGACACGATGAGCCGTGGGCGGCGGCTCCTTTCGCACGATGAGGGCGAGCGGGTAGACCGTGGCGTCGAACGCGGCCTCGGGCTGACCCGTGAGGTCTGCCACCACGCTCAGCGTGGTCGTCGTGGCAAGCGCGTGGCGCGCCGCCGTTCCGTAAGCCGCGGTGGCCAGTTTGGCGGGCACCAGCAGGGCGACCACCCCTCCCGGCCTGACCAGCTCGACCGAGCGCTCCAGGAACGCGACCGCGAGGTCGGGTCGGTTACCATACCCCCCGCCTTTTCGCCACCAGCGATACCGGCCCGCCAGCCGCCGGCGCAGGTGCGAGGGGATGTCCTCGGAGCGGAGCCAGGGTGGATTGCCCGCGACGAGATCGAACCCGTCCGCCGCGAACACGTCCGCGAAGTGGCTTTGATAATGGAACCAGGGGACCTCGCGTTCTCGGAGGACCGCGCGCCGGGCGGCGCGAACCGCGCGCAATTCCGCGCGGCAGAGTTGCAACCGTGCCCCGAGCGCGTGGTCCAGCCCGCGGCGGCGGCCGAACAGATCGGACCCACGCGCCTCGTTCAGGCATTCGCTGACCGCCTCCGCCAACTCCCGCTCGGCCAAGGCCAGCGATTCGGAAAACCCTGCCGCCTCGGCCTCCCGGAGCTCCCGCAGCAGGGTGTGTTTTTCTCCCCCCGTGGCCCCGACCACACGCTGCCGGAGCGAGGCGATGGTCCCGGAGGCCTCCCGCGCTGGAGCTCGCAGGCGGATAGCACTGCCGACCGGCTCGAGGAGGCTATCCCCCTGGCGGATCAGGCAATCGAGATTGGGCAGGGGACGGACCAGCTCGGGCCGGCCGGAGCCCTCGCCGGCGATGACAGCGAGCCAGAGCCGAAGCTCGGTCAGCCGCACGGCCGCGGCGCTCAGATCGACGCCGAAAAGGTTCCGCTCCAGAATCCGCCGCCTGCGTCGGGCGAGCGACTCGGGGCTGCCGGCTCCCCGCTCCGACAGACGCTCCAATGCGCCCAGGAGAAAAGCGCCGGAGCCGGCTGCCGGATCGAGCACCGTGAGCGAGCCCAAGGTAGCGAGCGCCGCCGGCTCACCGTTGTCGAGACGGTGCCCTGCCTCGACCTCACCGCACCTGAGCCGGCCGGCGACGGCGGCCGGGATGGCGGCGTCCAGCATGCTTCGCACCAGAGCCGCGGGGGTGTAGAACGTGCCCGATGCGCGGCGCAGGTCCGGCGCCATCACTCCCTCGAACACCCGGCCCAGCATATCGGGCGCGATTCCCTCTCCGGGCGTTTCGGACACCGTGAAGTGAAAACGCTCGAAGAGCTGGTCGAACGCTTCCCGCCAGAGCGGCGTGGGAATGCTGGCGCGGACGGACCGCTCCAGTGGATGCGGCTCGAACAAGCCGCCGTTGAGGAACGGGATTGGACCGAAACCGGCCGCCCGGGAGCCCCGCTTCGGCGCCGGTCGGTTGAGCGTTCCGAAGAAGAGCGGCTGCAGCAGATCGCGCTGGATGCTTCGCTTCCGGCTCAGGCACCGGTCCACCTCTTCCGCCAGGAAGCGGTCCCGCCCCGCGAGCCAGCCTTTGGCTTGGACGAAGTAGAGGAAGAGCACCCGGGTGAGCTGAAGCAGCGCGAGATTACGGCGATCCTCGCCACGGAGCGGCCCGGGCAGCCCGGCCGCCATTCGCTCCAGGGTATTTCTGAAGGTTTGAAAGAACCGCCGCCCGGCCGACTCACCGGAGAGCGCATCAGCCACCCGGAGGGCGTAGGCAAGAGCACCACCGGACCCGCTTCCCGACATTCGACCCAGACACGCCAGCGCGGCCGGGGCGGGGTGGTCCAGATCGATCGTGAGCAAAGGACTGCGCTCGAGCGCCACCGCCAGCGCCAGTCGCCGGCCTACCGGGTCGAGCGCCAGGACGCCGGCGACTCGCCCCCGCAATGCCAGTCGTCGAGCCAGCCCGCGCGCGGACCGCTCGACATCCGGGCCTGCCACCGCGAACCAGGGGAACTCCCCCGCGCGACCGACAACGAGCGGCGCCGCCGAGTCCCGAACCCTGCGGGGTCCCAACAGGTCGGGGACCTGGTCGAAGAGCCGCTGGTGTCCCAACGCGGCAATGAGGTTCGGCAGCGCCTGCAACGAATCCAGTCCGCCCAGCAACGGCCCGAGCTCCACACCCAGCGCTCCGGTGGGGGAGCGGCCAGAATAGGCCCGGGAGCATGGCGTAGCGGTACCCGATCTACGCCACTGGGCGCATCATGCCGGCCTGCTGGACGGCACCCCCGGCGCCCACTATCCTGCAGCCATGCCTCTACCTGATCGATGCCTCCTCGGGCTGGCCGCCACGCTCCTCCTCCCGGCCGCCCTCAGCGCCCAGTCCGCCGCCGACAGCGGCACGTTCGTCATCCGCCGCGCCGGAGACACCGTGGCCACGGAGCGATTCTCCCGCAGCCCCACCATGCTCCAGGGCACGCTGGCCATTCACGGCGCCCGCAACACTGCCCAGGCGTATCGCGCGGTCATTGCTCCTGACGCGACGGTGCCGCTGATCGAGGTGACGGTGCGGGAGGACGTGGACAGCGGACACACCAAGGGCCACCTCGTCCAGCAGGCCCGCATCATCTTCAAGGAGGACAGCGCGTCCGTGGACGACATCAATGGCGGGGGACTGCAGACCCGGGTCATCGCCACCCATCGGGGCGCGATCCCTTACCTCAACCTGTCGTTCGCGCTCCTGGAGCAGGCGGTGCGGCGCTCCCGGGCGGGCGGCACGCCGGCCGGTCAGGTGCCGTTCTTCAACCTCGGTGGGGGGCAGACGGTCGATGGGAAGGTCGCCGGCATGGGCAACGACTCGCTGCGCGTAGCGATCGGAACCGTGGAGTTCCACCTCAGGGTTGCGCCCGACGGCCGGGTGCTCGGCGGGCGAATTCCGAACCAGAACCTCGTGGTGGACCGCACCGGCGGGAGCTGAGCCGGACCCGGCCCCCTATCGCTCTGCGGCGCCGTAGAGTCGTCCCCGCCACTCGACTTTCCGGGCACCCCGCCAGGTCGAGCGCGCCGCGATGTACAAGGCCATGAGTGCGCCCAGCGGATACGCCAGCCCGTAGTAGAACGGAATCCGCATGCCGATCGAGATGAGGATCCAGAAGACCGCCGAGAGACCGACGGCCACGCCCGCCGCGGAACGAAGGCCTCCACCCAGCGCGAGCGCCACCGGAGGAACCAGCCAGAACCCGAGCGCCGCCGCCACCATGAGCGGGGCGGCCGCGCGGAGCGCCGGGTTCTCCGGAAACGAGCGGCGGCCGCCCAGGTAGATGTTCTTGGACCAGCCCTCGATCAGCTCGCCCAGGCTTCGGTACATCCGCGTCTCCATGAACCGCTGCGCGAATGCGAAGCGAATAGTCCGCCCCGATGCGAGGAACCGCTGCGCCAGCGCGAGATCCTCCGCCACCTCGTGCCGCACCGCCTCGTGGGTTCCTGCCGCTTCGTAGGGCTCCCGGGAGACCAGGATGAACTGCCCATTGGCGATCACGTCTCGCGCGCGCCGGGCCCGGTTCACTCGCTGCGGGTGATAGCGGAGGCCGAGCAGCAGCCAGATCTGCGGCATGACCAGCCGCTCCCAGAAAGTGACGCAGCGCTGGTGCGGAGCCACGGTCAGCAGCCCCGCCCGCTCCCGCCGGAGCGCCGCGACCGCCCGCCCCAGCAGCTCGGGATGGTGTCGGGTATCGGCATCGGTGAAAAGCAGAAGGTCGCCGCGAGCGAGGCTGTATCCCTGGTGGCAGGCCCAGGGCTTTCCGTACCAGCCGTCCGGCAGCGCCTCGCCGTCTACCACCCGGACCCGCCGGTCCTCCGCGGCAAGCCGCTGGAGGATTGCCGCGGTGGCGTCGGTCGAGCGATCGTCCACGACCAGGAGCTCGAGCGGCCGGTAGGCGGAGTCGAGTACCGACCGCACCACCGTCTCGATGGTGGCTGCCTCGTTTCGCGCGGGCACGATGACGGACACCAGCTCGCCCGAGATCGGGTGGACGTCGGAAAGATTGGGATGGGTGTCGGCCAGCCGGGGAAGGGCTGCAAACGGCGCCAGCCAGGGCAGGGCCGGCAGCAAGTCGGCGGGCGCCATGAGGAACAGCGGAGACGTCTATTGCCGAGGTTGTTTGACCACGGCACGCAGCTCCTGCTCCAGGGCGCTGAGCTGGCGCTCGATCTCGCCGGTGTCCTGTTGGGTGTCGAACATGGGCACGCCGTTCTGGGCGAATAACGTGGCCACGAGCGCGTCGGTGTACCCGACCACGGCCACCGAGACCCCCTTGTCGATGACTCGGTTGAGGCGCAGCATGATGGCCATGCTCTGCCTGGCACGCATCGCCACCAGAACAGGTGCGAGGTTACGGATGAGGAGCTCGCGGAGAAATTGCAGTTCCTCGACCACCTCACCCGCCGCGAGCCCCCGGGTCGACGCCATCCGCCCGTAGTGCTCGCAGACGTGGAACCACACGCTGTTGACTTCCCGCCGGAGCGGGCCAACCATCTCGGTGATGACGTCGAGCAGGAGCCGAAACTCCCGCTCGACCGTCAGGCGCGGTATCGTGGGTGTGGCGGTGATCCGGTCTCCCAGCCAGTCGGCCCACTGGAGAACCATCGAATCCCGCAATTCAGCGATCACACGACCGGCGGCGAGCAACGCGGGCTGCGAAGCACGCACTACCGTTCTCCCGTTGAGGTGTCGCACAATCTACCGCGGAGCCATCATGGGGTCAAAACCGCTCGTTCGTCCTCCCCGACTGGCGCGTGGAAGTCGGGTGGCGCTGGTCGCGCCGGCGGGACCGTTGCTGGACCGCGATGATTTAACACGTGCGGAGGCGCTGTGCCGTGCGCTGGATTACGAACCGCTGCTGGCCCCCCATGCCGGCGCCCGTTACGGCTACCTTGGCGGGACCGACGAGCAGCGGCTGGCCGACCTCAATGCCGCACTTCGGGATCCGGCCGTCGACGCGGTGTGGTGTATTCGCGGGGGCTACGGCCTGACCCGCATCCTGGGTGGGGTCGACTTTCCGGCCCTGGTGCGCCGTCCCAAGGCTGTCATCGGCTTCTCCGATGTGACCGCGCTGCTGGCCGGAGTGACCCGATGCGCCGGAGTGGTCGGCTTCCACGGGCCCAACGCACGAACCAGCATGCCCGGATTCAGCCGCCGCCATTTCGAGCGAGTCCTCTCCTGCGCGGCGCCGGCCGGTCCGCTGGAGCCGCTGCCCCAGCCGGCCGGCGTGCTGGTGGCTCGGGAGAATCGGATCGTCACGCTCCAGGGAGGGGTGGCGGAGGGGAGACTCGCCGGCGGCAACCTGAGCCTGCTGCAGTGCCTGATCGGCACCGGATTCTTTCCCGACCTCGATGGCGCGCTGCTGGTGCTGGAGGACGTGGGCGAGGACCTCTACCGAGTGGATCGGATGCTCTCCCACCTGCGGATGGCCGGCGCGCTGGACCGGCTGGCCGGTGTCCTGGTGGGCCGGTTCAGCGAGCTCCAGCGCGGCACCGGCGACGGCGCCCTCGGCTTCGACGAGGTGCTCGCGACCTACTTCGGCCCCCTGCGTATTCCGGTGGCGCTCGGCTTCCCCGTGGGGCACATCGACGACCAGTGGACCCTCCCACTCGGCATCCAGGCCCGGCTCGACGCAGATACCGGGGAGGTGTCGCTGCTGGAGCCCGCGGTGGCCTGAACCGTGTAGCTTGTAGCATGGCCACCGCGACCCTCACCAAGCACCGGCTGGACGGCGCACTGGGCGACATTCTAGTGGATGTGCGCGGCGGTGGACGCGAATCGCCCCGTCCCGCGGTGGTGGTGGTCCACGGCTTCAAGGGATTCAAGGATTGGGGCATGTTTCCTCCCCTGGCCGAGCGGCTCGCCCGCGCCGGATTCACGGCCGTCACCTTCAACCTGAGCGGCAGCGGAGTGGATGACGTCGGTGAGTTCTCTCTTCCGGAGCAGTTCGCGCACAACACCTTTACCGCCGAGCTCACCGATCTGGGCCGGGTGGTGGAGGCCGTGATGCGGGGAGAGCTGGGTGTGGCGCCGCCTTCGTGTCTGGGCCTGCTGGGCCACTCTCGCGGCGGCGGGGTTGCCGTGCTGCACACCGCACGGGATCCCCGGATCGAGGCCCTGGTCACCTGGTCCGCCATCTCAACCGTCGATCGCTGGCCGGCCTCCGAGCGCGCCGAGTGGCGCGACGCGGGAGTCAAGGAGGTGCGGAATGCGCGAACCGGCCAGGTGCTCCCGCTCTACCCGGACGTGCTCGACGATATCGAGTGCAACCACGCCGCGCTGGACATCTCCATGGCCGCCTCGCGTGTCGGCGTGCCCTGGCTGATCGTGCACGGGGCCAGCGACGAATCGGTCCCGCTCGAGGAGGGCGAACGGCTGGCCGCCGCGGCGCCCGGGGGCAGCAGCCGCCTCCTCCGAATCGAGCACGCCGGCCATACCTTCGGCGCGGCCCACCCCTGGAAGGGCAGCACCCCCGAGCTCGAGCGCGCCGTCGAGGCGAGCGTGGCCGCCTTCTCCGCGGAGCTGGGCTGACGATGCGAAGCACCACGGCCCCGCTGGCGGACCTCACCGGGCGCGTCTGCGTCGTCACCGGCGCCAGCCGGGGCATCGGCCGGGCCGTGGCCGAACAGCTCGGGGTGCTGGGCGCCACTCTGGTGCTGATCTGCCGCCGGGCCGAGGACGGCGAGGCGGTTGCCGAAGCGATTGCCGGTGACACGCGGGCGCCCCTGCCGGAGGTGGTAACCGCCGATCTCTCGATCCAGTCGTCGGTCCGAGCGGCCGCCGCCGTCATCCGCGAGCGGCATGCGCAGATCCACGTGCTGATCAACAACGCGGGTGTCATCGTCCGCCAGCGCGAGGTCACGGTCGATGGACTCGAGCACCAGTTCGCGGTGAACCACCTCGCCTACTTCCTGATCACCCGGCTCCTGCTGGACCGCCTGGAGGCCGGCGCTCCATCCCGAATCGTCAACCTGTCCTCGGGGGCGCATCAGGGTGGCACGCTCGACCTCAACGATCTGCAGAGCGAGCGGCGCTACGATCCGGTCCGGGTGTACGGCCGTACCAAGCTGGCCAACATCCTGTTCACCTACGAACTGGCACGCCGGCTGGAAGGCACCGGTGTCACCGTCAACTGCGTCCATCCCGGTGTGATCGGCACCAAGCTCCTGTCCGACTACATGAACGTCCCCGTTGTCGGCGGAGCCCTGGCCCGGACCTTCGGCGCCAGCCCGGAGAAAGCGGCGACCGCCATCGTCCATCTCGCCGCGTCGCCCGAGGTGGAGCGGGTCACCGGAACGTATTTCGACGGACGCCGTGTCGGCCGCAGCTCGCCCGCGTCATACGACGAGGCACTGGCGCGACGGCTGTGGGACGCGAGCGAACGGCTCACCGGCCTCGCCGGCGTCGCCACACCTTGACCCTTCGCGCGGGACCGGCGAATCTCCCTTTATGCCCATCTATACCTACCGCTGCGCCTGCGGAACCGAATTCGAGCAACTGGTGCGCTCGGACACTGAGGTGGCGTGTCCCGAGTGCCAGGGCCGCACGCTGGAGCGCCTGATGTCCCTGACGGCCCGTCCCGCCAGCGGAACGCCACGCGCCGACTACAGTCGCCTCGGTCCCCCGCCGGGAGGCGGGTGCTGCGGCGGCGGATGTCATACCCACAACCACTGACGCCCCGCCTCGACCGGTTGCGGGACCGCCTCGCCTCCCACCGGCCGTGGACCGATCCCGACGCCGAAGCCCTGCGCTGGGCAGCGGTGGCAGTGGTGCTGAAGCCCGCCCCCGACGCCGTTCTCCTCATCCGTCGCGCTGAGCGAGTGGGTGACCCGTGGTCCGGTCACATGGCGCTTCCCGGCGGCCGCCGGGAGCCGGGCGACGATGACCTCGTCGCCACCGCCATCCGGGAGACCAGCGAGGAGGTCGGCCTCCCGCTCTCACGCGGCCAGCTGCTCGGCGTCCTCGATGACGTGGTCCCCCGCACTCCGGTCCTGCCGCCGATCGCGATCCGCCCCTGCGTCTTCCTGCTCCACGCTCAGCTTCCACTCACGCTCAACCCCGAGGTGGCCGGCGCCCGCTGGGTCGAGCTGGATCGGCTGCTCCATCCGGGAACCCGCCATCCGGTTCGGCTGGAGATCCGGGGCGAGAGCCGGGAAGTCGACGCCTATCAGCTCGACGACGCCATCGTCTGGGGACTGACCGAGCGGGTGCTCAGCGGGTTGCTGCGGCATCTCGGCGGGTGACCGCGGATTCGCGGCTCGAAACCTTGACGTTAGGCCGATCATACTACAAGTTTAGGGCAACCTAAACCATATCGGTCATGTCTCCTGCCGCCGCCGCCGAATCGCTGACTCGCTCCGTCGAGGACTACCTCAAGGCCATCTACCGGCTCTCGCCCGAAGGCCGCCCGGCCTCGACCAGCGAGATCGCCCATCTGCTCGAGCTCTCCGCCCCCTCGGTCAGCGGCATGGTCAAGCGGCTGTCCGAGCTGGGACTGCTGGAGCACGCGCCCTACAAGGGAGTGCAGCTCACCCCGGAAGGCCGCCGGGCCGCCCTGCGGATGGTGCGGCGCCATCGACTGATCGAGGCATACCTGGTCCAGTTCCTCGACTACCCCTGGGACACGGTTCACCAGGAGGCGGAGCGGCTGGAGCACGCGGTCAGCGATCAGCTGGTGGAGCGGATGGCGGCTGCGCTGGGCCATCCCACGACCGATCCTCACGGCGACCCCATTCCCGAGGCGGACGGTTCGATTCACGAGCCCCTCTGCACTCCACTTTCAGAGCTCGAGGTCGGCCAGATCGTCGAGATCCGCCGGGTGGACGAGAGCGAGCCTGAGCGGCTCCGCTATCTCGCCTCGCTGGGCCTTCGGCCCGGTGTCGTCGTGACCCTGCTCGACCGCCAGCCGTTCGGCGGTCCGGTGACGCTCGACGCGGGCGGCGAGTCTCACGTGATCGGGCAGGAGCTGGCCCAGGTGCTCCTCTGCGTCCGCGAGGTCGACCGATGAGCGCCGCGTCGACCCCTCCGATGGAGCAGATCTCCGGCTGGCGCTTCCCCCGCACGCTGCCGAGCCTGCCGGAGTCGTACCACACGGTCCAGGTGCCCCGTGGGGTCTCCTTCTGGCGGAAGGCACTGGCCTTTGCCGGTCCCGGCTACATGGTGGCGGTGGGCTACATGGACCCGGGCAACTGGGCCACCGATCTCGCCGGCGGCGCCCGCTTCGGGTACACCCTGCTGAGCGTCATCCTGATCTCCAATCTGATGGCGATTCTGCTGCAGGCGCTCGCCCTCAAGCTCGGCATCGTCACCGGGCGGGACCTGGCCCAGGCCTGCCGCGACCACTATTCCCGGCCGGTGAGCTTCATCCTCTGGGTGCTCTGCGAGATCGCCATCGCCGCCTGCGATCTCGCCGAGGTCATCGGGTCGGCCATCGCCCTCAATCTGTTGCTGGGGATTCCGCTGGTGTGGGGCGTGTGCCTGACGGCACTGGACGTCCTGCTGATCCTGCTGTTGCAGCATCGCGGGTTCCGCTACCTCGAGGCGCTGGTGATCGTGCTGGTGGCCACCATCGGCCTCTGCTTCGGGATCGAGCTGCTGATGGCCCGGCCGGAGCTCGGCGCGGTGGTGCGCGGCTTGGTGCCCACGACCGGCATCGTGAGCAATCCGGCGATGCTCTATATCGCCATCGGCATTCTGGGCGCCACCGTCATGCCGCACAATCTCTACCTGCATTCTTCCATCGTGCAGACCCGGAAGGTGCTGCCCGACGACTCGTCCAAGCGGGAGGCGATCCGGTTCGCCACCCTCGATTCCACGGTGGCGCTCCTGTTCGCCTTCTTCATCAACGCCGCCATCCTGATGCTGGCCGCCGCCACCTTCCACCAGAGCGGGCACCAGGAGGTGGCGGAGATCGGGGATGCCTACCGGCTGCTGGCGCCGCTCCTGGGCACCACCATCGCCAGCACGCTCTTCGCCGTGGCACTGCTCGCCTCGGGGCAGAACTCGACGATCACCGGCACACTGGCGGGGCAGATCGTGATGGAGGGATTTCTCAATATCCGGCTGCCGGCCTGGCTTCGGCGGCTGATCACCCGGCTGATCGCGATCATTCCCGCCATCATCGTCACCATTCTCTACGGCGAGAAGGGAGCGGGCGCGCTGCTCATTCTGAGCCAGGTCATCTTGAGCCTGCAGCTCTCGTTCGCGGTGGTCCCGCTGGTCTACTTCACCGGCCAGCGGTCCAAGATGGGCCAGTTCGTCAACCACCCGGTGCTCGCCGCCGGCGCGTGGGCCGTGGCGGCGGCGATCATCGGTCTCAATGCCTGGCTGCTGATCGGCACCTTCCGGGCCTGGCTGGCCTGATCAGGCCGGCCCTCGGGCGATCCTGACGGGGGAGGTGCGTCTCCGGGGCGTGGTATCTTGCCGGCATGAAATTCGGGATTCGGTTGCGGCAGGCGGGGTGTCTCGCCGGAATGGTTCTCCTCCTGGGATCGGGCAGTCTGCGCGCTCAGATCTCCTCCGGCATCGCGCTGCAGCGCCGCCTTGCTCAGGAGCTCGGTCTCGCCGTCGGGGACACGGTTCGCCTGGGCACCGCGCCGGACTCGATGGGCGGATTGGCGCTGGTCACCGCCATCTACGAGCCGCGACCCGACCCGGCCGACGTGACCAAGCGCGACCGGCACGTCCGCCTGCACCTGCCCGAGCTCGCGGCCCTGCTCGGCGCTCCCGACCAGGTAGACCGCTTCGGCCTGGGTCTCGTGCCCGGTGTATCCGCCGACACCGCGGTGGCCCAGCTGCAGCGGAACGCCTTCGGCTACCAGGTCTATCGGTCGGACGCGATCGCCTCCGAGTCCTCCCAGACCTTTCTGGTGGTGAGTCGCTTCCATCGCGCCATCGCCGTCATCACCATCGTGGCCAGCGCGGTTTTCCTCCTCTGCATCATGCTGCTCAAGGTGGAGGAGCGGCGGATGGACGCCGCGGTCATGCGGTTCGTCGGCGTGCGGCGGCGGACCATCTTCGGCGCGCTGGTGCTGGAGGCCGCGCTGGTAGCGGTCCTGGGGTCGGGGCTGGGTACGCTGCTCGCCCTGGGCGCGGGTCTGGCCACCAATGCGTACTACCGCAGGTTCTTCGACACCGCGCTGACCTTCTCCCTCATCACCCCCACCATCGTGGTCTTCAGCGTGGCACTGTCTCTCGGGCTCGGACTGGCGGCCGGCGCGGTGGCCGCCTGGCGGCTGGTCCGCACCCGGCCGATGGTCCTCTGGGGACGCGGATGAGGAGCCTCATGTGGGGGCTCCGCAGCCTCACGCGGCAGCCGCTCCGGAGCGGGCTCTCGCTGGCCGGGATCGCGGTGGCTGCCGCCATGCTGCTCGACATGGTCATGTTGAGCGGCGGCATCGACAAGTCCTTTACCGATCTCCTGCTTGGCCGCGGCTATCAGATCCGGCTCACCCCCAAGGGCACCCTCCCCTTCGACACCGAGGCGACGCTGTCTCACGCCACCGAGATCGTCGCCGCGCTCCGCTCGGACCCGGCGATCGCATCGGCCGGTCCGGTGCTGGGGACCTCGATCTACGGCCGGCTCCCTGATTCGCTCGTCACTCTGTTCGGCTACGGCATCGACCCGGCGGCTCAGGGACTCTACCGCCTGAGCGCCGGCCGGGATCTCACTCCAGGAGACACCAGCGGAATTCTGCTGAGCCCGGCCGCCGCCGAGCGCCTCGGGGCGGGGGTGGGCGACACCGTCACGCTGGTCGGCCGACTCGATCCCCAGGTGGTCACGGCATCGGTGGGCCGCCGGCTGGTGGTCCGCGGCGTGGTACGCTGGCTCTACGATTACCGAGGACAGCCATCGGTGGGCACCGTGCTCCCCCTGATGCAGCGTCTCGCCCGCGAGGAGTCGGAAGACCGGGCGTCACTGCTGGTGGTGAAGGTGCGGGACGACGCCGCGGTGCCCCGAGTCGCCGCACGACTTCGGGAACGCTTTCCACGCCTCGAGGTCAACAGCGTGGCCGACCTGGTCGTACAGTTCAAGCGGCGGCTGGTGTATTTCCGGCAGCTTTCCTACATCCTGGGCTCGATGAGCGTGATCGTGACCGTGCTGCTCATCGCCACCCTCATGACCATCACCGTGCACGAGCGGCTGGGCGAGATTGCCACCCTCCGCGCGATCGGCGTGAGCCGCGGGACGGTGGTGCGTCAGGTGCTCGCGGAGGGGACGGTCCTGACGGTGGTCGGAGCCGCCCTGGGAATCCTGCTGGGCCTGCTCACCGCCCGGCGGCTCGACGCCATTCTCACCAGCTTTCCTGGGTTACCCGCCGCATTCTCCTTCTTCGTGCCCCGGTTCGATACCCTGCGCACCGCGGCCATCGTGCTCCTCCTGACCGGGTCGCTCGCGGGGCTCTATCCGGCCTGGCTCGCCGCGCGGACGCCGATCGCGCGGACGCTCCGGGAAGAGGCGACGTGAGCGCGCCGGACGCGGGTCGTGCCGCCCCCATTCTCCTCGCCCGCGAGCTTCGCAAAGACTATCCCATGAATGGCGAGACGGTGCATGCGCTCCGGGGCGTGTCGCTCAGGATCGATGCCGGCGAGTACGTCGCCGTCGTGGGGCCGTCCGGCAGCGGCAAATCCACGCTGCTTCAGCTCATCGGCGGGATCGACACCCCGTCCGCCGGCACGGTCGAGCTCCTGGGGACCCGGTTGGAAGGCCTCTCCGATCATCAGCTCACCCGGCTCCGGCTCACCCGGCTCGGCTTCATCTTCCAGCGCTTCCATCTGCTCCCGGTCCTCACGGCACGGGAAAACGTGGAGCTGCCGATGGCCGAAGCGGGGGTGCAGGGGCCGGAGCGGCGCGCGCGGGCGCTCGAGCTGCTCGCCTACGTTGGGCTGGCGCAGCGGGCCGGACACCGCGCGACCCAGCTCTCCGGCGGCGAGATGCAACGCGTCGCCATCGCTCGGGCGCTGGCCAACCGGCCCGTCATGGTGCTGGCGGACGAGCCGACCGGCGAGCTCGACGCGGCCACCGGACAAGGCATTCTCGATCTCTTCCGCCGACTGAACGCGGATGGCACAACCCTGGTGGTCGTGACCCACGACGACCGCCTGGCGGGCGAGGCTCGGCGAGTGGTTCACATGATCGATGGGAGCATCTGCGACTGATGCTCCTCACGCTGGCCTTCCGCCACCTCTGGGTCCGGAAGCTCCGCACCTTGTTCCTGCTGCTCGGCTTCAGCCTCGGCGTGGGGGTCATGGTCGTGCTGCTCTCGGTGGGCGAGGCCATGCTGGAGCAGGCGCGCGATGTATCGCTGGTCGGGGGTGGCGAGGTGACCGTGCTCCCCCAGGGGATCGACATCGAGGCGATGCGCACCGGGGGGCTCGGCGCCATGTATTTCGGGATCGACCGAGCCCGATTCCTCACCCGCCAGGCCCTCGGCGGCCCGAGGCACGCCGCACTGGTGCGCACCGTCGCCCCCGCCATCGAGGGGAAGCTGCTCTACCTCTGCCCGATGGCAGCACCCTGCCGTCCGCTTCCGGTCCGCGCCGGCGGCGAGATCCCCAGCCGGACGCGCGCGCTCGGAGCGGGACTCGACGTGCTGCAGGGCCGCTGGGAGGACTCCCCCGCCGATTCCGCCTACGTCCACCCGACCCCGCAACAGCTCTACGACGAGCTGGATCATTTTCACCTTCCCCCTCACCCCGATTCTGCCTGGGGCGAGTGGCACTACTTCAACCTGCTGACCTCGCCGAAGGAGTGGTGGCATCTCACGTACCTGGTAGGGGGCGAGGTACCGGACGGCCGCTGGGGTGGCCGTGTGCTGGTCACCCACCATGCCCGAGATGGACGTTCCGAGCGGTTCACGGTCGAGGCGCACGCCGCGGGCGTCAGCTTCGACACTGCCGGCGCGGACGTGACCATCGGCGGAAGCTCGGTTCGCCAGCGGGACGGTAGCTACCTGCTCGCCGTGCGCGCCCGGGGCCAGGTCGATGCCCTGCGGATGGATCTGCATCTCCAGCCACTTCCCAATCGCTACTTCCCGCCGGTCGAGCTCCGCGACCGGGCGTTCGTGTCGGGCTACGTGGTCCCGGCGCTGGCGGCATCCGCCAGCGGCAGGATCTGCCTGGGCGCGCATTGTGTCGACCTGCGCGACGCGCCGGCATATCACGACCACAACTGGGGGGTGTGGCGCGACGTGACCTGGGAATGGGGCGCCGCTCGCGGGACCAGCCTGAGCCTACTCTATGGCGGCGTGTACGGCCCGGAGCGGGCCGGCGCGGGGGACGCGCCGGTCACCTCGCCGTTTTTTCTGAGCCTGGTCGACTCCCTCGGCGTGCAGCAGGTGTTGCGGTTCGAGGGGATCGATTACCGGGGAGCACTGCCGGCCGCTGGGGTCGCCGGAAGCACCGCTCCGACTCGTTTTCATCTCCTGGCGACACGCGGCCCCGATACCGTTCGACTCCGGGTCGACGTCGATCACGCCCTCGCGAGCGACATGGCGGCGAGCTCGTTCCGACGATATTTCCTGCAGATGCGCGGCCGGTTCCGATTGGACGGAGAGGTGGGGGGGCGGGCCGTGGCCGACAGCGGGAGCGGCTTCTTCGAGACCTATCGTCGGCGGTAGGGCGCCGCCAACGGTCGCGGCCGCGCCAGGCGAACAGGTCGCCTGGGCCAAGCCGGGCGAGCCTACCAGGAATCCCAGCACGACGAGGCGGAGCGCGCGCCCAGCGTGTATGTTCCAGGGTATGTCGACAGAGGAAGGTCCCCAGGTACCCGTGGCCGAGCAAGCGGCGGACACGAGGGAGCGCGGTCGACTCCTGATCGACACCTTTGGTCGAGGGTGGGCTAAGCCGGACATCGATCTCCTGATGTCGGTCTACGCGCCTTCCGCAACCTTCATCGAGACACCGTTCTCCGAGCCGCTTCGGGGAGTGGAGGCGATCCGTCGCTACTGGCTCGAGGTTCCCTACAATCAGTCGGAGATCACCTTCACCTCCGGCGAGATCTATGCGGCTGGCCCCTGGTTCTCCACCGAGTTCAAGTGCGTCTTCCGGCGGCGCCGGTCGGGCGAGTGGGTCGACGCCAGGGGGGCCATTTTCTGTGAGACCGAGGCTGAAAAGATCGGCGAGATGCGGATGTACTGGCACCGGTGGAACGGTGGCCGGGAGACGAGCAAGTCGTAGACAGGAGATGACATCGGAGCCTGGAGGCGTCGCCCAATGAGGACGCCCGGGAACCCTGCTCGAGAGGTAACTGTTTAACTGGCAACACAGTAAACGGTGGCACGGGGTTCGCGGTCTGTCACGCGCTCGCCGGTTGGAGCACAACCCCGTGTCCCGTAGCAGCTTCCACGTTGTAACAGCAGTATCGGGAGGGCGCCATGATATCCGCTCTGCTCCTTCCACTCGTCCTGGCCGGTGCGCCTGTCGATCGGGCGGCTCCGCCTAACGATGACCCCGCCGTCCAACTCTGGATCAATAATGACCGTCGGTTCCTTCCCGGCGACCGCGCCAAGGTTCAGGTGCGGGCGAGAGAAGACGGCTATTTGGTGGTCCTCCACGTCGACCCGGACGGCTATCTGCGGGTGCTGTTCCCGCTCGATCCCAAGGACGACAACTTCGTCCGCGGTGGACGCAAATACGAGGTTCGGGGCCGAGCCGGCCGTGAGTCGTTCAGCGTCGACAGCCGGTACGGGCAAGGGACAGTGTATGCCGCGGTTTCCCGCGATCCGTTCCATTTCGATCAGGTCGTCCTGGGCGATCACTGGGACTACCGTACCCTCGCTCCCAATCGGCTCCCGCGCGATCCGGAGAGCGATCTCAACGAGATCGTGCGCCGCATGGCTTCGGGAAGCTTCGACTACGATATCCTCAGCTACGATGTGATCGAGCGGGTGGTCTACGCCGATAACTACTCCAGCTCCTATTACGGCTCGGGGTACTACGGCTCGGGGTACTACGGCGGCTGCGGCTACTTCGACTACTGCGGTCGGCCGTACTACGGATCGGGCTACGGCTTGTCGATCGGGCTCTTCTTCGGGCGGCCATACCGGCGCTACTACGATCCGTTCGCCGTGGCCTACGACCCGTTCTACGACCCGTTCTTCTACGATCCGTTCTATTACCGGCCGGTATACGGGTACCCGCTGCGGCCGTTCTATGACTATCCGTACGGCTACGCGAACTACTACGGCAATTACTACGGCAATTACTACGGCAATTACTACCAGCGGTTCCCGGGGTACAACCGGCCGTCTGGGCCGTATCGCTTCCGGCCGACCGACGGGGTCTTCGCCGGCTATCGCGACCGGCGCTACGACCTGCGCTCGGTGAACACGGTGTACCTGCCGCCGACCAGCCGGGTCCGCAGCGAGCCGATCACCTCGTCGCCGGTGCGGCGGGTGGCGGATCGGACGGTGGCGGATCAGCCCGCGGGCACGCCGCTGCGGGAGACAGGCCGGAGACCGGAGCCAAACGTCGAGCGGCGGCGGCTCGAGCGTCCCATTGAGGCGCGTCGCGCACAGGAGCCGGAACAGCCGCGCAGTACCGGGTCGGACACTCGTTCCCGGCGCACCGACATGCCGGTGGAGATCCGGCCGCCCAGTCGCGACGCGCAGCCACAGCGGGAGGCCGAGCCCCGTCGCGAGGTACAGCCCCAGATCGAGCGCGCACCGATTCGAGAGCGCGATCCGGAGCCGGAAGCCCGGCCAGCGCGGCGCGAGGAAGAGACCGGAGTCTACCGGCCGCAACCGAGCGATCGAGGAGCCGAACGGTCCGACGTCGATCGGGGTGACCGGGGCTCCAGTGGACGGGATCAAGCTGTGGCGGACCGGGGTGATCGCGGCGATGACCGCGGTAGCAGCGATCGTGGGAGCGGCACGTACAGCGGAGACCGCGGGGGTGGGGAGCGTCGCGGCAGTGACAATGGCGGCGGCGCCCGGTCCGGTGGCGGAGACCGTGGTGGCGGAAACAGCGGTGGAAGCCCGCCCGCGCGCTCCTCCGACGGCGGAGGCCACGGCGGAGGGTATCGCCGGCGCTAACGCGGTTGGGTGGCTCAGCCGTGAAAGGCCCTCCGAGATTCGGAGGGCCTTCGCTTGTCCAGCTTACCCCACAGTCCGGTGGCGGCGGACGTAGTCCAGGCCCCATTCGAGCAGCTCCGAGCTCCGAAGCCCGATCCGCATCGCCTGGGTGACGGCATCCTCCTCCTCGAAGCCGTGGTCCAGCATGAGGAACGGGATGAGGGCGCCCCCCACCCGGCTGCCGCTGTTGCAGTGGACGAACACGGTCCGGTCGCCGGCCTGGCGCAGCACGTCGAGGATCCGGTCGAGCGTCGAATCGTCGATGGTGCCGGGAGCGACCGGGACGTTGCGATACTCCAGGCCGAGGTGGCCAGCGAGCGCCGGCTCGTCGATCGGCCGGGGCTCCATCGGGTCGCGCAGATCCAGCAGGATGCCGCCTCCCGCCTCCGCGAACGCCTGGAGGTTCGGAGCCGTCGGCTGGCCCCCGGTCACCACCGTCGGAAGCAGCTGGCAAGCATTCGTGACTCCGGCGAACGCCTGGAACGCCGACCCGGTCATGGGTTCATCTGAGCTTCATCCTGATCGCCCCGGTAGATGATGACGTTAGCGCGCTCCAGGGTGATGAGCCCGCCGCCGATCATCCGGTCGAGCTCGGGCAGGATGGCCTGGATCTTCTCCTCCGTATCGACGCACTCGACCACCAGGGGGAGATCCAGCGAGAGCCGCAGGACCTTCTCGGTGTGAATCCCCGCGCTTGCCCCGAAGCCCATGATGCCGCGAAACACGGTGGCGCCCGCGAAGTGACGCTCACGCAGCAGATGCACGATAGCTTCGTAGAGCGGCCGCCCGTGAAACTTGTCTCGTTCCCCGAGGTGGATCCGCATCAGGGTGCGTTCGCCGGTCAGTCCATGCATCACGCGCCTCGTCGGGTCAGAGTCGCTCCCTCCAGACGATCGCCTGGCGCGCCAACGCGAACCCGACGACGGTGGCAGCGATCGAGAGCAGGAGGCTGAGGCCGATGTATACGCCGGCACGCCCCCACTCGCCGTCCTCGAGCAGGGCGACGGCCTCGTAGCTGAAGGTGGAGAAGGTGGTGTAGCCGCCGCAGAAGCCGACGGTGAGAAATGCCCGCAGCTCGGGGGTGAGCGTTGGAGTCTCGACCCCATACCGGAGAACGGCCCCGAGGAGGAATGACCCGGTCACGTTGATCAGCAACGTGCCGGCGGGAAAGGTGGTGTCCAGCAGGCGCTGGACCAGCCCGCCCACCAGGTACCGGCTCATGCCTCCGATGGCACTGCCCACGGCGATGTACCAGAGCATGCACCAAAAGTATACCCCATCGGCACGAGCCGCTTCTCCGCGCGGAGCTGGTGCTCAGCGGAGAAAAGTTTCCGGCCGCCGCTGCCCCGGTCCCCTGTGTACCCATGCAGAGAGATATACATTTCCTGCGTGCTCCGCCTCGCGATCGCCCAGCTCAGGCCCCGGAAGGGCGCCTACGAAGAGAACCTCTGCCGTCTCGGTGCGCTGTTCCGCGAAGTCGGCGGCTGGGCCGAGCCGCCCGATCTCGTCGTGGCGCCGGAGACCGCGCTCACCGGATATTTCGTCGAGGGCGGGGTCCGTGATCTCGCCCTCTCCGCCGATCAGCTGTTCCAGGACCTGAGCCTGCAGCACCGGGACTCCAAGGCGCCCCCGCTCGATGTCGCCCTCGGCTTCTATGAGCTGCATCAGAACCGGCTCTTCAACTCCGGTCTGTACGCCACACTGGGTGGACCCGATGCGGGCATCCGGCACGTCCACCGGAAAGTCTTCCTCCCGACCTACGGCGTGTTCGACGAGGAGCGATTCGTCGAGGCCGGTCGCAGCGTGCAGGCCTTCGACACCGGCTGGGGCCGGGCCGCCATTCTGATCTGCGAAGACGCCTGGCACTCGTTCACCCCGATGCTGGCCGCGCTGGGCGGGGCGCAGCTGATCATCATCCCGAGCGCGAGCCCGGCACGGGGGATCGTCGCCACGGACGCGGCGGGGGGCCGGCCGAGTAGCCTCGCGCGGTGGAACCGCATGGCGCAGGACATCGCGGGAGAGCACGGAGTCTACGTCGCGGTGGCTCAACTGGTCGGATTCGAGGGAGGGAAGGCCTTCCCTGGCGGATCAGTCCTAGCGAACCCACGGGGAGAGCTGGTCAGCGAGGGACCCGTCTTCGAGGAAGCGCTGCTCCCGGCCGTACTCGACTTCGAGGAGATCACCCGCGCCCGGGCCGACATGCCGCTGCTGGCGGATCTGGAGATGCGGCTGCCGCACCTGTTGGGCTCGCTGCACCACGCCCGCCAGGGCGCGCCCGCATCGTCTTCCGCGGCTGTCCCGGTTCCACCGGCCAAGGATTCGCGTCCGCGTCACAGCCGGGCGAGGTCGGCGCCGGCCGCTCCTCCTTCGATCCCCGGGTCGGATCCGCTCGCGATCGAGCCGGAGCTCACCCGCCGGTGGCTGGTCGAGTTCGTGCGGGACGAGGTCCAGCGGCGGCGGGGATTCCACAAGGTCGTGCTCGGTCTTTCCGGCGGCGTCGACAGCTCGCTGGTGGCGTACCTCGCGGCGGAGGCGGTGGGACCGGAGAACGTGCTGGGCGTGCGGATGCCGTACCGCACGTCGAGCGTGGAGAGCCTGAGCCATGCGCAGCTCGTCATCGAACGGTTGGGCATCGGCGGGGTGACGGTCGACATCAGCGGCGCCGTGGACGGGCTCGCCGCGGCGATCGGCGGCGCCCCCGACCCCGGCCGCCTGGGGAACATCATGGCGCGGACCCGCATGATCACGCTGTTCGATCTCTCCGCGGCCCACCGCGCCCTGCCCCTCGGGACCGGCAACAAGACCGAACGTCTCCTGGGGTATTTCACCTGGCACGCCGACGACTCGCCGCCGGTCAATCCGCTGGGCGATCTGTTCAAGAGCCAGGTGTGGACGCTGGCCCGACACCTCGGGGTCCCTGAGGTGATCGTCTCCAAACCCGCCAGCGCCGACCTCATCACCGGCCAGACCGACGAGGGCGACTTCGGGATCAGCTATCCCAAGGCGGACGCCATTCTCCACTGGATCCTCCTGGGCTATCGCGATCCCGAGGTCGCGGCGCTGGGCTTCACCGAGGCCGAGATCGCGATCGTCCGCAAGCGCCTCGACTCCACCCATTGGAAGCGCCGGCTCCCCACCGTCGCAATGCTGAGCGCGACGGCGATCGGGGAGTACTATCTCCGCCCGGTCGATTACTGAGAGCATCCATGCTCCCCGACTCCCGCCCGATGTCCCATTCGGTCGGCACCATCACCACGTTCGTCATGCCCCACATGCAGAACGTTCGGGGCGATCTGTTCGGCGGCGAGCTCATGGCGCTGGTCGACCAGGCGGCCGCGGTGGCCGCGATCCGGCATGCGGGCGGGCCGGCGGTGACGGCGGCGATCGACCGGGTGGACTTCCGCGAGCGGATTCCGGTGGGCGCGCTGGTCACCGTGGAGGCCACGGTGGATTACGTGGGGAACTCCTCCATGGACATCTCGGTCGACGTGTACGCCGAGCGGGTGAGCACGGGAGAGCGGCGCCACACCCACACGGCGCACGTCGTATTCGTCGCGATCGACGAGCATGGCCTCCCCAAGCGGGTGCCCCGCCTGGTGCCCGAGACCGCGGAGGAACGGGCGCGCTACGCCCGGGCCGAGACCCACCGGATGAGCAAGCGGGAGACGTGAGCTCCAGCGAGGTCACGGTGGTGTTGAGCGGGGGCGGCGCCAAAACGGCCGCCCACGTCGGCGCCTATCGCGGGTTGCTGGAGGGAGGATTCACGGCCCGGCGATTCGTGGCCACTTCGATGGGCGCGGTGATCGCGGCCGGACTCGCCGGTGGCGCGCGGGAGGACGAGCTGCTGGAGCGGCTCACCGAGGTCGGCAGCCGGGGCATCGTGCGCGAGCCGCTGGCGGCCGTGTCCGGGCTGTTCGCCCGATCGCTGCTCCGGCCCGCGCCGCTCCGCCGCGCCATCGAGTCGCTGGTGCCGGCACGGCGCTTCGCCGACCTGGCCGTGCCGCTCACCGTGTCGGTGGTCGATCTGGATACCGGAGAGCTGCTCCTCTTCGGCTCGGAAGGCGAGGATGCGGGATTGATCGACGTGCTCTGCGCCAGCTGCGCGTTGCCGCTCTACTTCCCGGCGGTGGCGCTGGCCGGCAGGCGTTGCGGCGACGGTGGGCTGCGCGGGGTGCTTCCGCTGGAGGCGGCGGCCAGGGTGGGCAGCGAGCCGGTAGTGGCGGTGGACGTCGGCCCCGGCTTCGATGCCGCACCCGGAGCGGGTGCCGCGCCGGGCCCGCCGGTGGTCCGCGCGCACGACGAGGCGGTGGGCACACTGATGGCAGCGCACACCGCGGCCCAGCTTGCCGGATGGCGGGCGGACGGCGCGAAGCCTCCGCTGCTCTACGTGCGTCCCCGGGTCGAGCGCAATGCCACCTTCAGGGTGGACCGGATGCGGCAGTACGCGGCCGACGGGCACGAGGCCGCGTGTGCCGCGCTCGCTGGATGGCGAGCGAACCCTTGACCGGCATCTCGTTCCGGGCAAATTGAGCCACATGAAAGCTTCAGAGGTGATGGTGGCCGATCCTCACGTGGCGGTGGCCGGCGCCATGGCGAGCGAGGTGGCGATCATGCTCAAGACCCGCAACATCTCGGTCGTCCCGGTGGTGGATGATCATCGCACGCGCCTGTTCCTCGGCACCCTGAGCGATCGCGACCTGGTCACCCGGTGTCTCGCCGAGGGCAAGCATCCGTGGCACACCCGGGCAGACGAGCTGATGCGCACCGGGTCGCCGGTGGTCGGCCCGGACCAGGAGCTCACCGGGTGCCGGATCCGCATGGACCTGGATGCCAGCGATTCCCATCTGCGGCCGACCATCACGGTGGTGGACGCCGCCCGGCGCGTTGTCGGATTCATCAGCCATCCCGAGCAGATCCCCGGCGTGGAGATCGTCTCGGGATAGGAGCGAAAGGAGCGAGATGGCGGAGTTCAAGCTCTTCACGCTGGACGAGGCCGAGCGCACCCTGCCGCTGGTCCGACGGATCGTGCAGGACCTGGCGGTGGAATACCCCGCGTGGCGGGCGGCGGTGGGACGGTTCGAGGTGCTCACCGGAGGGGCCCGGGCGGACTGGGGCGAGAGCGCAGAGCTGATCCGGGCCCGCGACGAGGTGGCCGCGCACGCCGAACGGATCAACCGCTACCTCCAGGAGCTCGAGACGATCGGCTGCGTGGTCAAGGGCTTCGAGGTCGGACTGGTGGACTTCTACTCGCTCAGGGAGGATCGGCCGATCTTCCTCTGCTGGAAGCTGGGCGAGGATCGCATCACCCACTGGCACGAGACCGACACCGGGTTCGCCGGCCGGCAGCCGATCGACGGCGCGATCCTCTCGGCGATCTCCTCGTGATCCGCTTCTGGCTCCTGCTCCACCTGCTCGGCTTCACTCTCTGGCTGGGCGGGGGCTTCGCCGGCATGGTGGTCGGGGTCGCGGGGAAGAGCGCGGATCGTGCCGGGCTCGGCATCGTCGCTCGCGGCCAGGCCGCCATCCAGCGATTGGTCGTCGCACCGGGCGCCTTGCTCACAGTGCTGTCGGGGCTGATCCTCACGTTCTCGGTGACGGCTCGGACCGGGGAGCTGACCGGCTTCAGCCTGCCGCTGGTCGTCATGCAGGGCGCCGGGGTGCTCGGCGCCCTGCTCACGCTGCTCATCGCCCTTCCCACCGCCGCGCGTATCGGCCGGCTGGACCCCTCGGGTCCGGGCGCCGCCTACTTCGACGAGCTGCGCCAGCGGCAGAAGCTGGTGACCTCGATCAGCGGAACGCTCGCGCTCGCGGCGCTGGTGGCGGGGGCGTGGGTGCGGTAGGGCATCAACTCTCCCGCCCGCGATCCGCCGCCCGTCCAGTCTTGCATGCCGTCCGCACCGGACAGCGGGAGCAGTGCGCTACCCGCGCGGTACAGATCAGGGCGCCCAGCTCCATGATGCCCTGGTTGAAGGTCCAGGCGCTGGCTCCGCTGGAAGGCAGCAGCATGGCGCCGGTCTCCCACAGCCGCCGCTCGGCGCCCGAGCTTCGGAGCCGCGGGTGGAAGGCCCGCCGGATCACCCGAGCCACGTTGGTATCCACCGCAGGCGTGACGACCTGGTAGGCGAAGCTCGCCACCGCGCCCGCCGTGTAGCGGCCCACGCCGGGGAGCCCGAGCAGCAGTGCGGGATCCGAGGGGATGATCCCCGCGTGCTTTCCCACGACCTCCCGCGCCAGGCGGTGGAGATTGTGCGCCCGGCGGTAGTACCCCAGGCCTTCCCAGCTCTCCCGCACCCTGGCGGCCGGGGCGGCGGCGAGGGCATCGATCGAGGGATACCGCTCCAGGAAGCGATGATAGTACGCCTCCACCCGGGCCACCTGGGTCTGCTGCAGCATGAACTCGGAGACGATCACGCGGTAGGGGTCCCGGGTGCGGCGCCAGGGCAGGTCGCGGCCGTGCCGGCGGAACCAGCGCAGCAGCCGGCGGCGGAAGTCGGCGATGTCGCGGAGGGTTGCCGGCCCGCGCTGAGGGGTGGACTTGGGAGCCATTGGTGGTGAAGATAGAGGTCGACTCCTAACCGGGCCATCCGTCTCAGCTCTTGCTGCGCGCGGGTCGCCGTCAGCCGAGAGGCCTACTGCGATCATGGCCACCGAAGTTCTCGCTCTCCCTCGTTATGTCGGCCGCTGGTTTCTGGACGCGACCTCCCACGTCGGGCGGGTTGCGATGATGGTGGCGGACCTGGTGCGGAGCCTGAATGAAGTGCGCATCTGGGTTCCCCGCATGTTCACCGAGGCCTGGAACATCGGGGTCGGGAGCCTGTTCATCGTGCTCCTCATCTCCGGATTCGCCGGCGGAGTGACCGCACTCCAGGCGCGCTACCAGTTCACCGGCACGATCCCGGTCTACTACCTGGCGGGCGTGATCGTCGAATCGATCGTGCTGGAGCTGGGGCCAGTCCTGACGGGACTCATCCTGGCCGGCCGGATCGGCGCCCGGTATGCCGCCGAGCTCGGAACCATGCGGGTGACCGAGCAGATCGACGCACTGGAGAGCCTGGGCCGGTCACCGTCCTCGCACCTGATCATTCCGCGGGTCATCGCCGGATTGATCATGATTCCGGTGCTGACCGTGTTTGCCGACGTGATGGGCATCGGCGCCGGATGGTTCAGCATGAAGCTGGTGCTCCCCATCACCGATTCGGACTTCGCCTACGGCGCGCGCACCTTCTGGCGATCGTTCGACGCGACCTACTCCGTGGTCAAGGCATTCTTCTTCGCCGCCTGCATCACCGTCATCTCGTGCTACATGGGCTTCAACACCCAACAGGGAGCCGAGGGGGTGGGGCGGTCCACCACCGGCGCCGTCGTGAGCAGCTCGGTCATGATTCTGCTCCTCGACGTCGTGCTCACCAAGCTGCTGCTCAATCAATGATCGAACTCAAGGACGTCCACAAGCGCTTCGGCAAGCAGATCGTGCTCGACGGAGTGAACTTCAACGTGCAGGAAGGCGAGACGGTGGCGCTCCTGGGTCCCTCGGGCACCGGGAAGAGCGTGCTGCTCAAGCACATCATCGGCCTCATCCACCCCGATTCGGGCACCATCATCGTGGACGACAAGGACGTCGTCCGTCTCAAGCGGCAGGAGCTGGCCGAGCTGCGCTCCCACATCGGATACGTGTTCCAGAACGGTGCCCTGTTCGACTCGATGGATGTGTTCGAGAACGTGCGCCTGGGCATCACGGACGACAGGAAGTACCGCGACCTCGAGTATTGCCGGAACCGGGTGGCGGAGTGCATCAGACTGGTGAACCTCCCTCCGGAGGCGATCGAGAAGTTCCCCGCGGAGCTCTCCGGCGGGATGCGGAAGCGGGTGGGAATCGCCCGGGCCATCGCGGGCAGCCCCAAGTACCTGCTCTACGACGAGCCCACTTCGGGTCTGGACCCGGTGAACGCCGACGTGATCGACGAGCTGGTCAAGGGCCTGGCCGAGACGCTGGGGGTCACCGGCGTGATGGTGACGCACGACGTTCGGGGGGCGTTCCGCACGGCCAATCGCCTGGCGCTGCTCACCGGCGGCAAGATCGTCCAGCAGGGAACGCCCAAGGAGTTTCTGGCCTCGAAGGATCCGAGGGTGCAGGAGTTCCTGGAGCGCGACTTCCACAACGCCATCATCGCCGCCTGAGACGACCATGGACCTGGCCTACAAGCAAGAAGCGACCGTCGGTACCCTGGTCATCCTCGCCTTCGTGCTCTTCTTCACGGGCACCACCTGGCTGAGCGGCCGCTCGCTGGGTGGGGGCAGCGACAAGTTCTACAAGATCCAGTTCAAAGACGCGTCCAATCTCAAGGCCAGCTCGGTGGTGCGGATCTCCGGCGTGCCGGTCGGGAAGGTGGAGAAGATCGCGCTGGTCGACGTGGGCAAGGTGCTGGTGTCGGTGAGCCTGCCCGACAAGATCACGCCGCGGGTGGACGCGGCCGCCACCGTCGTCGCCGTGGGCTTCGTGGGCGACGCGGCCATCGAGTTCGATCCGGGCGACGCGGCTGAGCCGCTCCCCCACGATCGGGTGGTCATCGGCTCGCAGAAGGCGGGATTCACCGACAAGGCCACCGCGCTGAGCGACCGGGCTGACAGCGTCCTCCTGGGCGCCCAGACCATCGTGAATCAGAAGACGGCCGACGAGCTGTACGAGACGCTGAACGCGCTCCAGGCCACGCTCAAGGCCACGCAGAAGACGATGGCGATGTTGAGCGACACGCGCGTGGGACCGGCCGCGGAGCTGACCAAGACGATGGCTGCCTTCCGCCAGCTCAGCGCCCGGCTGGACAGCACCCTGGGCAATCCTTCGCTGGTGCGCGCGCTCGGGCGGGCCGACACGCTCACCAGCAACCTGGCCGCCATGACCGCCCAGCTCACCACGACCAGTGCGCGACTCGACAGTGTGCTGGCCGGAGTGAACAGCGGCCGGGGGACCATCGGCAGATTCGCCACCGACAGCGGGTTCTATTACGACATGCGGGACGTCTCGCAGTCGCTCAAGCGGGTGCTCAACGAGCTGGAGAAGCATCCCGGCAAGGTGCCGGTGACGGTGAAGCTGTTCTAGCCGGGTAGGCTCCTCCCATGCTCTCGGTGACCTTCCTGGGAACGGGTGCCTCGTGCCCGACGGTCGACCGCAACGTGGCCGGGCTGGCGGTGCAGCGTGAGGGGGAGACGATCCTCTTCGACTGCGGCGAGGGCAGCCAGCGGCAGATGATGCGCTACGGCGTGGGCTTCTCCTTCACGGAAGTGTTCTTCACCCACTATCACGCCGATCACATGCTGGGGATCACCGGCCTGTTGCGGACCATGGGGCTGCAGGACCGCACCGCGCCGGTGGTGCTCTATGGCCCTCGGGGAGCCGAGCGCGTGCTCGGCGCGGCGGCGACGCTGGGGATCGAGCGGAACAAGTTCCCGGTCGAGATCGTGGAGATCGGCCCGGGTACCCGGCTCACCCGCCCGGAATACGACATCGTAGCCTTCGAGACCGAGCACCGGGCCGATACGGTGGGCTACGCGTTGGTGGAGCACATCCGGCTGGGCCGCTTCAACCCGGATCGGGCCAAGGAGCTGGGCATTCCGGAGGGGCCGTTGTGGGGCCGGCTGCACCGGGGGGAGAGCGTGCTGCTGGAGGACGGCCGCATCGTCACGGCCGCCGACCTGGTGGGCGCGCCTCGCCCAGGCCGCACGATGGTGTACTCGGGCGATACCCGGCCCACCCTCAGGGTGATCGAGGCCTCTCGGGGCGCAGATCTGCTGGTGCACGAGGCCACCTTTGGGGGAGACGAAGCCGAGCGGGCCAAGGAGACCGGCCACTCCACCGCGGCGGAAGCAGCGCGCGTGGCGCATGACGCCGGCGTCCGGCGGCTGGTGCTCACCCATATCAGCCCACGCTACAACCGCGACGCCACCGAGCTGCTGGCGGAGGCGAGGGCGGTCTTTCCCGAGACCACGATCGCGCGGGACGGCCTCACCGTGGAGGTGCCGTTCTCCGAGTGACGAGAGGAGTCGCATGCAGCGGAGGCCGTCGGCGTACGAGCTGGTGCTGCTCGGGAGCATGCTGGCGCTGCTGGTGTGGTCGGGCATCCACCCCCACGACCGGTTCACCTGGTGGCTCGAGGTTGCGCCGATCTTTCTCGGCGTGCCGGCGCTCATCCTGCTCTATCCGCGGCTCCGTCTCACGCCGCTGGTCTACACCCTCATCTGGATCCACTGTCTCATCCTCATGCTGGGCGGGCACTACACCTATGCCCAGGTGCCGCTGGGGTTCTGGATGGAGTCGTGGTTCGGGTTCACCAGGAACCACTACGACCGGATCGGTCACCTGGCCCAAGGGTTTATCCCGGCGATGCTGGCGCGGGAGATCTTCATCCGCCGCTCACCGCTCGGGCGAAGCCGTTGGCTGCCGTTCATGGTGATCTGCTTCTGTCTCGCGTTCAGCGCCTTCTACGAGCTGGTGGAGTTCTGGACGGCGCTGGCCGAAGGGAGCGCCGCGACCGATTTCCTGGGCACGCAGGGGGATCCGTGGGACACGCAATGGGACATGATGCTCGCGCTGATCGGGGCGATCGTCTCGCTGCTGCTGCTCTCCCGGGTGCAGGACCGGCAGCTCGCGCGAGCCGGCTGACTCCTCCCATGCATGGCACCCGCTCGATCATCCGGTGGCTGCTGCTCGCCGGGCTCCTCGGCGGTGCCGGCTGCCGGGATCGCAGCGCGGCTGCGCCGCCACCGCCCGCGGGCGCGGCCGCGAGACAAGCCACCGCCCCGGTGGCCAGGACCTGGGTTCCCCGGCCGATCGCTGCCTCGCCGGATCCGGCCCCGAGAGCGCGTGGGGACAGCTCGGCGGCCGACTCTACCGGGAGCGGTGCCGTCCCGCTGGTCGCGCGCAGCCACTTCGTCCTGAGCCCGGCCGACTCGGCCAAGTGGCCGGTGAGGGGGCCGGTCCCACTCGCGGGGGCGATCCTCCCGCGCTTCCGGGTCGTCGCCTACTACGGGAACCCGCTGTCCAAGCGCATGGGCGTGCTCGGCGGGTTGCCTAGCCAGGAGATGCTCGCGAAGCTGGAGCGTACGGCGAAGGAGTGGGCCGAGGCGGACACCAGCCGTCAGGTGCTACCGGCGCTGCATCTGATCGCCACGGTGGCGCAGGGGAAGCCCGGGGCGGGTGGGAAGCACCGGCTCCGGATGTCGGACAGCCTGATCGAGCGGGTGGCTGGGTGGGCGGAGCAGCGCGGATGGCTGCTTTTCGTGGACATCCAGATCGGGCACAGCACAGTGGCCGCCGAATTGGAGCCGCTGATCCCCTACCTTCAGCGGCCGTACGTGCACCTGGCTCTAGATCCCGAGTTCGCGATGACCCGTGGCGGGGTGCCCGGCCGGCGGATCGGTACGCTCGACGCGACGGACGTGAACGTCGCGATCCGGAGGCTGTCCGATCTGGTGAGCAAGGAGAAGCTGCCGCCGAAAGTGCTGGTGGTGCACCGCTTCACCCGGGGAATGCTCACCGGCACCGACCGGATCCGACTCGACCCCAGGGTGCAGGTGGTGATCGACATGGACGGGTTCGGGGCACCCTGGCACAAGGAGTACGCCTATCGGCGATACATCTCGCCGTTTCCGGTGCAGTACGCCGGGTTCAAGCTGTTCTACCGGAACGACCGCCCGATGATGACGCCGAAGCGGGTGCTGGAGCTGTATCCGGCGCCGCTGTACATCCAGTATCAGTAGGGGGTGAGCGGGTCGGGCGATGGGTCGTGCGGAGGCGCGGAGCCCCAGGCTGTCCGAAGGCTGGAATCTATGGGGCCCCTGGCAAATTGGCTTCCGGTCAGGGGTTGGAGGCTGGACGGGGGCTCTAGGCCAGGGCGGGATTCCGTTGACCTGACGGGCGGCGGCGGCTAGTATTACGGGCCGTTGGGAGGGTCCCCCGGGGCTGTAGCTCAGCTGGGAGAGCGCTGCAATCGCACTGCAGAGGTCAGGGGTTCGATCCCCCTCAGCTCCATGACAATCGAATGCACTGCCCCTTGGTGTAACTGGCAACACGCCTGACTCTGGATCAGGAGAGTCCTGGTTCGAGCCCAGGAGGGGCAATGAA
>DATAOI010000058.1 GCA_036265815.1 Gemmatimonadales bacterium | reverse complement strand
AGCCCGATAGCCGATGAGCCGGACGTAGACCGTATGAGGACCCGCGGGGACGCCGGTAATCTTGTATTCGCCCGTGCCGCCGCTCACGGCGGCGAGGCCGGTGCCTTCCACGGTCACCGAGGCGCTGGCCAGGGCCCCACCGGTGCTGTCGGCGATGGTGCCGTGCAGGGTTCCCGCCTGCGCGGCAAGTGGGCCCGCCGCGCCGGCCAGCGTCATACACATAACGATACCGATGAGCAGTCGAACCAGGTCTCGGGGCACGAAGACCTCCGGGGGTGAGGACCAGGATTGGATTTGCGGCCGGGCGAGAGACGGAGGCCGCGTAAGCTAGGCGATATGTAGATATGCCGCGGCGGAAGTGGCGTCAAGCGTAAGCGGCGGGGCGGGAGGGGTTCCCGCCGCCGGCAGGGTTTTGACAACTGGCGCGGCGTCTTGCACATTGGCAGACCATCCAGCGCTGCCCGACCCGATCCGACACATCCTCGCACCGGCCTCCCGGGCAGTCTCGTATCACAGGAGAAGGACTATGGCCACTGGCATCCGTCAGCGATGGCTCTCCGCGATCTCACTCCTCTGCTGTGTCCTTCTGGGTGCTCCGATCTCCGTCCTGGCCCAACAGGGCGCCATCGGCGGCCGGGTCACCGACCAGTCCGGCGGTGCCGGCCTGGAGGCCGCACGGATCCTCCTCACCGGCACCAGCCGAATCGAGAACAGCGATCGGCAAGGCCACTTTCTCTTCCGCAACGTGGCACCCGGCAGCTATCAGGTGCGCGTGCTGCGGGTCGGCTACAAGCCGGCCGCCCAGACGGCCGCGGTGGGAGCGGGCGAGACAGTGGCACTCGACTTCGCGCTCGAGGCCGCGCCGGTCCAGCTCGATGAGCTGGTAACCACCGCGACCGGCCAGCAACGCAAGCTGGAAATCGGCAACGCGGTCACCACCATCGATGTGGCCAAGGTGGCGGAGACGGCGCCGATCACCGAGTTCACCAATCTGATCTCGGGCCGGGCGGCGGGCGTCGAGGTGCTCAAGAGCAGTGGGATCACCGGGAGCGGCACCCGAATCCGGATCCGCGGCTCGAACAGCATCTCGCTCTCCAACGAGCCGCTCTACTATATGGATGGCATCCGGCTGGAGAGCTCGGCCTTCTCGACCACCCTGGATATCAGCGGCGAAGGAGTGGACGACCCGACCAACGCCGGCCCCTCGCGGATCAACGACATCAACCCGGACGACATCGAATCGATCGAGATCGTGAAGGGCCCGGCGGCCGCGACGCTGTACGGCATTCAGGCCTCCAACGGCGTCGTCCGGATCACGACCAAGCACGGAACCGCGGGACCACCGCGGTGGAACCTGTTCTCCGAGCTGGGCGCCGTCTCGGACAACAACAGCTATCCGCTCAACTTTGCCGGCCGCGACACGACAGCCGCGGGCATCGAAAGCGGCTACGACGGCTTCTGCAGCATTCAGAGCGAGCGCTATGGGCTCTGCACCCAGACGTCCGTCCAGAGCTTCCAACCACTCAACGACCCGGCTACCCGCCCCTACAAGGCCGGGCTTCGGCAGCAGTACGGCGCGAATGTCTCCGGCGGGAGCGACGACGTGACGTACTTTGTCGCCGGCTCCTACGACAACGAACTGGGCCCGTTCCGCCTGCCGAAGTTCGAGGAGGACTCCGTCATATCGGCGCGCGGCTCGCTGCCGGACAACCAGCGTCGGCCCAATGCGCTGGAGAAGTTCGCGGTGCGGGCCAACGTCGCGGCGAAGGTCGCCAAGACTCTCGACGTCGACGCCTCGGTGGGGTTCCTCAGCAGCAACACCCGGTTCATCGAGAACGACAACAGTTTTCTCACCGTGAACGGCAGTGGAACGACGAGCGGATACCTCCCCGACTTCAACCGGGGCTGGTACTTCATCCCCGCGGAACTTTTCGCCGAGCTGGCCAATCAGGCCGCCAACCGCTTCACCGGCGGCTTCACCGGCAACTGGCGCCCGCGGGAATGGCTCACCGGGCGGGCCACCATCGGCTACGATGTGGTGAACCGCACCGACGTCCAGTTCTTCCCAACCGGTGAGGTGGCAGACTACGACGGGGGTGGCGGCTCCAACCGGCTCGGCGCCCGGAGCGACAACCGGTTCCAGATCTCCCAGACCTCGATCGATCTGGGTGTGGAGGCCCGCTTCTCGCTGTCGGACGCCGTGGGCTCCCGCACCTCAGTTGGCGGCCAGTTTTTCCGCGACCTCTCCCGCGGTAACTACGCCTCCGGCCGGGACCTGCCGGCCGGCTCCTCCAGCATCAGCGGTGCGGCGACCAGCCAGGCGAGGGACACCTCGCTCGAGTCCCGTTCGATCGGGAGCTACCTCGAGGAGGAGATCAATCTCAAGCAGCGCCTGTTCGTGACCGGCGCGCTCCGATTCGACGACAACAGCGCGTTCGGCCAGAACTTCAACGCCACGGTGTACCCCAAAGCTAGCGCCTCGTGGCTGATCTCGGACGAGCCGTTCTTCCACCTCGACGCGCTCAATACCCTGCGGCTCCGCGCGGCTTTCGGCGCCTCCGGCCAGCAGCCCGGCACCACGGACGCCCGGCGCTTCTTCTCCGCGACGGCCGGAAAGCGCACCGGCCGCGCGACCACTGGCGTGAGCTTCGGCAATTTTGGCAATGCCAACCTCAAACCAGAACGCTCGCGCGAGTTCGAGGCCGGCATCGACGCTGGACTCTTCCGCGACCGGGTCTCGGTCGAGCTCACGTATTACGACAAGCTCACCAAGGATGCGCTCATCGAGCGGGACATCGCGCCGTCACTGGGCGCTTCCAAGTCTCAATTCGTGAACCTCTCCCGGATCAAGAACCATGGCTTCGAGGTGGCAATCAACACCCGGATCATCGACAATCCCCGGATCGCGTGGGACGTGACGCTGAGCGGTTCGACCACCAAGAACAGGATCCAGGAGCTGGGCGAAGGGGTGAGTCCCATCTTCGTCGGCTTTTACCAGCGGCACGTCGCCGGCTATCCAGCGGGCGGGTACTGGGCCCCGGTGATCACCTTCAACGACGCGAACGGGGATGGCATCATCGATCTGGACCCGAATCTGGACGGCGTCTTCGACGACTCCGAAGTGAAGCTGAGCGACAGCGCGGTCTTCCGCGGCTCCGCGATCCCGACCAAGGAAGCGTCGCTCAACAGCAATCTGGCGATCTTCGGCGGGCGGGTGGTGCTGGGCACCCAGTTCGATTATCGCGGCGGTCATCTGGTGGACAACTCGCTGGAGCAGTTCCGGTGCTTCTCGATACAGAATTGCCGCGGGCTCTACGACAAGACCGCGCCGCTGGAGGAGCAGGCCAAGGCTCAGGCGACCTTCCTGCCGGGCGGCGGCAACTCTGTCGCGTTCCTGGAGCCCGGGTGGTTCATCAAGCTTCGGGAGCTGTCCCTGACCTTCGAGGCGCCCGATCGCTGGGCCCGGGCGTTCAGGGCCAGCCGGCTGAGCCTCACGCTCGCAGGACGGAACCTGTGGACCATCACCGACTACACCGGGGTCGACCCGGAGGTAAACGCCTTCAACCAGGACAACTTCGCGTCTTCGGATTTCGAATCCCAGGCACAGGTGCAGTACTGGACCGCGCGCCTCAACGTCGGCTTCTGACCGGGATGACATCGAACATGACGATCCTGACATGGAGCAGGGCGCGCCTGGCTGCCACGCTGATCACCAGTGTGACGCTCACGGGCGCCTGCGGCCTGCTCGACACGACCCAACCCGCCGCCATCGACCCCGGCACGCTCGACTCGCCCGAAGGGGCCGCCTCGTTGCGCCTGGGGGCGATCTCCGACTTCGGCTTCGTGAAGGACGGCGATGGAAGCGAATTCGACGACGGGCTGATCTTGCTGAGCGGCCTGCTCGCCGACGAGTTCGAGCACTCCACCACGCCGCCCTCGGAGCAGGAAATCGACCAGCGCACCACCGCGCTGATCAACCCCAACCTCTCCGACGTTTATCGCAACCTGCACAAGGCCCGGGCCGGCGCGGAACACGCCGCAGAGGCGTTGCAGAAGTTTCTGCTGGAGCCGGGGAGCACCCCGGACATCGCCGAGATGCTGGCCCTTGCGGGATATACCTACCTCTACTTCGCCGAGGACTTCTGCTCCGGGGTGCCGTTCGGCAAGGTACGCGGTGACACTGTCACCTTCGGCACCCCGCTGACCACGGCGGAGACATACCAGGCCGCCCTCGCTAAGTTCGACTCGGCGCTCGCCCACCCGGGGCTCGCAGAGGACGACGGCACCATCACCAACCTGGCACTGCTCGGGCGCGCCCGCACCCTGCTGGACATGGGCCAGTTCGCCGAGGCCGGCGCCGTAGCGGCCGATGTGCCGACTGATTTTCTGTATGTGACCGAGCACTCCGAGAGTCCGCTCCGGCTCCAGAACGCCATCTTTACCTATGGTCAGGCGGGCCTCTGGTCGCTGTCCGACCAGGAGGGCGGCGTGGGACTCGCCTACCGGTCGGCGAATGACCCGCGGGTTCCCTACACCGACACCGAGGACTTCGGACTCGATCTCATCACCCCCCAGTTCAATCTCGATAAGTATCCCGACGCCACCTCACCAGTGCCGGTGGCGGATGGCACCGAAGCCCGGCTGATCGAGGCCGAGGCGGCGCTGCAGGCGGGCGACGTGTCGGGGATGACCACGATTTTGAACGATCTGAGGGCGAACGCCATCTCACCTGCGCTGGGCAACCTGGCCGTGCCGGGCTCGAGCGACGAGGCGGTGGACCTGCTTTTCTCCGAGCGGGCCTTCTGGCTCTTCGCTACCGGCCACCGGCTGGGCGACATGCGGCGCCTGGTGCGGCCCGCGCCGACCGGATACGGACGGCCGGTGAACTCGGTCTTCCCCAACGGCGCCTATCACAAGGGCGGCACCTACGGTTCCGACGTGAACCTGCCGATTCCGATCGAGGAGCAGAACAATCCCAACGCACGGACTGGTTGCATCGACCGCAATCCCTGACCTCAGTACACCGCCAGACTCGAGCGCGCGAGATCGCTCTCGAGCGTCCACTTGAGGGTTTGCCCCGGCTGCACCAGCACCGACTCGCTGGTGTAGCCGCTCCCGCCGATGGCATGCGCCGAGAGCCGCGCGTCGCCGCTGTTGCCCAGCCGGCGGTAGGGGAAGGTGAAGACCGTGTTACCCAGCGCGGTCACCATCCCCAGCCGCTGGCGCTGACTGCCCCGGACCAGATAGATGACGATATCGCTCCAGTTGTGATTCTCCACCTCGAGCTCGACCGGCGTATTGGGCGAGACCGCCTCGGAGGTGCCGTGGTGCGAGCCGCAGCCGGCGAACATCAGCGCGAGCAGCAGCGGCCAGGAGATGCGGGTGTAGTGAGCCTTCATAAAGTCACCCGGTATGACAGGGTGGTTACCGTCTGTAGATCGGTGCATCACCTACGGCGACGGATCGGGGCGCCGGCTCCGGCGGCGGGCGTGGTCGGGGGGGCCGGCTCCGGGCCGGGCTCGCTCCGGTCACAACAGGCCGCCCCGGGGACACGGAGCTAGACCGGCATCACACGGCCTGACTCCCTCCGCGATCCCCGCCCGCCGCCTGCGCCCGAGCATCGGAGCCCGCGGGCACGTGCGAACCGACCATCGCGCAACGCCGTTGCGCCCACCACTGTACCAGCGCGGCACCCGCCGCGCTCACGCGCGCTGTGTGCGCGTGCCTGGGGGCCGAGGGGGGTCACGCAGGGAGTGTCAGGCCGTGTGATCTCGTCGTGCGACGTGCGCCCCGGGGCGGCCTGCAACGACCGGAGTGACCCCCCTCGGCCCCCGTCCCTCGGCCCCCGGCCCTCGACCCCCCCTACCGCACCGACGTCGTGGCCTCTCCCGCCTTCAGATACTTCCCGTACCACGCCAGGTACCGCTCCAGCCGGTCCCGCTGGTGGCTCGGCTTGTTGAGCCCGTGCGGCTCGCCCGGATAGATGATCAGCTCGGTCTCCCGCCCCAGGCTCCGGAGCGCCTGGTACATCTGCTCCGAGTTGAGCAGCGGCACGTTGAAGTCGGCGTCGCCACAGAGAAACAGCGTGGGGGTCACGATCCGGTCTGCGTGGAAGAAGGGGTACGACACCCTCATCCAGACCTGCGGCTTGGCCCACGGCTTCCCCAGCTCGGCCTCGTACTCCCGCACGTACTGGTCGGTGCCGTAGCCGGCCAGCGCGTTCCCCTGCCCTGCCCCGACCGTGGCGGCCTTGAACCGGCGGTCGCGCGTGATCACCTGGTTGGTGAGGATGCCGCCGTAGCTCCACCCGCCCACGCCGAGCCGCGTCGAATCGGCGATGCCCTGGGCCACGGCGTAGTCCACCGCCGCCAGCACGTCTTGGCCATCCTTCTCGCCCCACGCGGCCCAGATAGCGGTGGAGAACCTCTCTCCCCGACCCGAGCTGCCCCGTGGATTGGCCCCGACCACCACGTAGCCCTGCGCGGCCAGCACCTGCCAGTCGAAGTTGCCGAAATCGTTATAGAGCTGCCACACCGGACCGCCGTGAATCCGCAGGATGGTGGGATAGCGGCGCCCCGCCTGATAATCCGGGGGCTTGACCAGGAAGCCGTTGATCGGCGTCCCATCCTTGCTCTTGAAGGTGATCTCCTGCACCGGGGCCAGTCGTACCTCCGCGAGCCACGCCTTGTTCTGCTGGGAGAGCGGCCGGAGGTCGCGCCCTTCGACGGCGTAGATCTCCGCGGGAGCCGCGGGCGTGCTCGAGGCCACGGCGATCCGCCCTTCCGGGCCGACCGAGAGGTCGGTGATCGCCCGGCGCCCTTCGACCAACCGCTCCACCGCGCCTCCCTTCGCCGGCACCCGCGCCAGATGATAGACCCGGTCGTCCTCCAGCAGGAAGAGAACCGACGACCCGTCGGGTGACCAGGTCGGCGAGAGCACGTTCCGGTCGAGCGCCCCGGTGAGCACCCGGGCTGGACCGCCGGACACCGGCACCACAGCCACCTTCTGACCCGCATAGTAGATCAGCGCGGGCGGCCCGCCCTGCACGTAGGCGATCTGGGTCCCGTCCGGACTCCACGACGGCGCGCGGTTCCCCCAGTCCGGGTCCATGTCCGGACCGTCGAAGGTGGTGAGCTGCCGCGGCGTAGCGCCCACCAACGCGTCGACCACATAGAGATCGAAGTTGGCGGTCCGGTCGAAGTCCGGCCGCCGCCGGCTCACGAATGCGATCGACCGCCCGTCGGGCGACCAGGAAGGGGAGAGCTCCTCGTACTCGCCCGGCAGCAGGAGGTGAGGTGCGCGGGGCGTAGCCGACAGGTCCAGAAGGTAAAGATGGTCTCGCCGCGCGTCGAGGTAGCCCACCTCGTCCTGCTTGAACTGGAACCGGTCCACCACGATCGGCTTGGGTGTCTTGGGCTTGGCCGAGTCGGCCGGGGACGCGGCGTCAGCGTCCGGGTCCCGCGCTACCAGCGCGATGCGCCGACCGTCCGGGGCCCAGGCATACTCGGAGACCCCGGCGGGAAGATCGGTGATCCGCTCCGCCTCGCCGCCGCTCCGGTTCAAGAGCCAGAGCTGGTCGGACTCATGGGGATCATCCCGGTCGGACAGGAAGGCGAGGTAGCGGCCGTCCGGGCTCCAGCGGGGCGCGTGCTCGTCGGCCGGGCTGCGGCTGAGCTGGACCGTGCGGGCACCGTCCCAACTGATCATCCACACGTCGCTGTCGTTCCGGTCCTTGGCCGTGTCGGCCACCGAGACGGTGTACGCCACCCAGCCGCCCTCCGGCGAAAGCTGCGGATCGCTCACGTCCCGCAACCGGTCCAGGTCTTCCACCGTCACCGTCCGTTGCGCCGATACGGGGGCCGCGGCCGCGACGACAAGAGCGGGGACAAGGCCCACAACACACATCATGCACTGCATCGCACTCACTGCCTCCGTGATGACGAGTTCTCCGGCAGGTAGACCGTCCCGCCCTTCATGACGAAGCCGACCCGCATGACGCGGCTGAGATCGGCCAGCGCGTCTCCCTCCACCGCGATGATGTCGGCGTACTTGCCCGGCGCGATGGAGCCGACGCTGTCCTTCCACTGCATCAGCTCGGCCGCCGAGATGGTGGCGGACTGGACGGCCTGCATCGGGGTCATGCCGTAGCGGACCATGTAGGGCAACTGCATCGCGTTCATCCCGTGCGGATACACTCCGCTGTCGGTGCCGTAGGCGATCCGGACTCCCGCCGCCACCGCCTTCCGGAACCCGGCGCGCTGGGTCTCGGTGGTCTCCAGGTTCTTCCGCAGGATGTCGGCCGGCCAGTGCTGCTCCCGGCCCACGCTGTCGATGTAGTCCCCGTTGTAGATGTCGGCCACCAGCCAGGTGCCGTGCGCTTTCATGAGCGCGATTCCCTCGTCGTCGATCAGGGAGCCGTGCTCGATCGAGCGCACGCCGGCCCGCACCGCCCGCTTGATCCCCTCCGCGCCATGGGCGTGCGCCGCCACGAAGGTCCCGTACTCCGCGGCCTGCTCCACCGCGGCGCGGATCTGCTCCTCGGTGTACTCGGACACGCCCGGCTGAGTGCCGCGGGTGAGCACCGCACCCGTGGCGATGATCTTGATGAAGTCGGCGCCGCTATTGAGCAGTACCCGGACCCGCTCGCGCACCTCGTCGGCCGAGTTGGCCACGCCGAAGCGAAACGACGCCGGCAGATTCACGTCGGGCGCGGCGCCCGCCACCTCACCGCCCCCGGTCGAGACCGTGATGTAGGCACCGGCCACTTTCATCCTCGGTCCGGGTACGGTCCCGTCGTTGATCGCATCCCGCAGGGCCGCATCCACCAGGGCCCGGTAGGTGCCCACGTCGCGGACGGTAGTGAAGCCGGCCAGGAGCGTGGCCTTCGCGTGGCGGACGCCGCTGAAGACCTGCTGCGCCTCGGAGCGCTCCAGCGGCAGCAGCACGTCGGCGGACTCGATGTCGTCCACCAGGTGGGTATGGCAATCGATGAGCCCGGGGAGCACGGTGGAGCGGGAGAGGTCGATGACGCGCGCGCCCGCGGGGAGTTTGGCCGAGCCCGATTGAACGGCCTCGATCCGGTCGCCGCGGACCAGGATGACCTGATCGCGCCGGACTTCGCCCTTGTCCACGTCGACCAGCCGGCCGGCCCGGATGGCGATGAGCGCCGCCGGCCCACCCTGAGCCACGGCGTCGCGCGGCACCCAGCCAGTGGCCAGGGTGAGCGCCGCGAGCCCCGCGCCGAGCTTCAGCATGCCGACTCCTGCTGTGTGCAGAGATGCAACGGTGCAACGACTGGGGACCGCAGGGGAATATATCCAAAGCCAGCCGACCCGCTGGCAGGTGCGCCAGCGGGTCGGAGAAAGAGGATGACCGTTAGCGGATAGCGCTCACGGCTTGCGCTCGGCCGGCGGTTTCACCTCTACCTTCGGCAGGTTCACTTCCTTCTTTTCGGTCTTTACCTTGGGCACGTTGATGGTGTCCTTGACGGTTCCGGTCTCGACGCTCGGCGTCGCCACGGTATCCGTCGTGGTGCCGATGACCGGCTTCTGCACTTCGTATTCGCCCTCGCCGGTTTTCCGGCAGGCGCTGGTACTCCAGAGCGCCGCGATACCCGCGGCAAGGATCAGCTTCCGCACGAACGACCTCCGGGTTGGGGCCTCCCAGGAATTTCCCGTGGGAGTGCCCGGACGCCTGTGTCGCGGGTCACGGGGGCGCCGGATTCTTTTCCTCATCGGATGTAGAAATTGTTGACAACGGAATCTGAATCTACTGCAGCGAGAGAGGTTACGCCCACCTGAACCGACTGAATCTTTGTTGAAGAAACGACGACGGCCACCCTGAGGTGGCCGTCGTGATCCTACCGGGATTCGGCTCCCCCCGCGGTCAATCCTGCACCAGAATGAGATACTTCGATGCAGACCAGAACTCTTCCGGCTGGGCGATGTTGACGGTGCCGGTGACCTTGCCATCCTTCGCGACGCCCGGGGCCAGGTAGGTCGGGCTCTGCCGCGAGATGATCTTGTACTGCTTGTCGGTCCGGGGGAGCGGGATCGAGGTGTTGGTCACCTTGTCGATCGCCGTGAACGCCTGGGGATCGAGGTTGCGGGCCGGCTCCAGGCGGGTGCCGCCGAAGATCAGGAACTTGGAGCCTTCCTTGGTGATCACGCCCCTCTTGATCAGCTCGTCCTTGGTACCCGCGGCGTAGTACACGGTGTTCTTGTACGCGGTAAGGTTGACCACGGTATCGCTCAGCGCGGCCTTCTGGGAGGACAGCGTGGTGTTCTCCGTCGTCAGCGTATCCACCCGGCCGGCCAGGGTCGCGATCTGGGTGTTCGCCGCGGCGATCTGCGCCTCATAGTCGGTCTTCTGCTGCTCGGCCGTGGCCTTGAGGTCGTCGATGGTCTTCTTGTAGGTCTCGATCTGGGCGAGGAGGCGCGCGTTGCGCTGCCGGGACTGCTTGGCGCGGGTTTCGACCTGGCTCAGGTTCGCCTCGCTCTCGTTGAGCTTCGCGATGACAGCCTGGACCCGCGCGAGCGCCTGCTTCCGCTCCTCCCGGTCCTTCTTGGCCCCGGGCAGGCCCGGATCGGTGCCCTTGGTGCTGACCGTGATGCTCTTGGTCTTCGCCAGCTCCCCGTTGATGTCGCTCACGAACTGAGTGGTTTCGAGGACCTCGGTCAGGAGGCTGTCCTTCTGCGCTTCGGAGGCCTTCGCATCGGCGAGGGCCTTCCGCAGTTCACCCTGATTGCAGCCGACCGTCGATACGGCCACGAGCACGATCAACGCCCAAGCTTTCCTCATGCGTGCCTCCCCACTGTGCGTGAAAATTGGTCAATGCCCACGGACGCCTGCGCACGCTGAGCCCGACCGCGCGAGGGCACCCGCCTTTGAAAGGGCGAGCGCACCAGCCAGAGGGAGCCGAATACCCGGTGTGATCAGATTCAGCGGACGAGCACAAGCATAACTGGCGGGTACGCCAAATGGCACCCCTTTCAGAGGTGCCGGATCTGGACCGCGGTAGTTAACTCCTTACCAGGAGAGGCGAAACACGCTGCCGCGGCCGCGACCGTCCTGGGGGTGACAGCCTCCGCCCCCGACCCGGATAATGCCGCCGCGCCGCTCCCTGAGCGGGGCTGGACCCTCCTCCTGCGCGGGGGTGGGTCCGGACTCGGCGGGCACCATCGTCACCGTCTGTCCCGGTTCCAGCGCGGCGGCTCCGCCTTTCCAGACTACCGGCGTCTCCACCGGAGCGGGCGAACGAGAAGGCGACACCGTGACCGGCGCTGGGACAGTCGCCTCGGCAATGGGTGTGACAGTCTGCGCCTTGGGCGCGGGCCGGTGAGCGCGGGACTTGGCCTGCCGTGCCGGCTCCGACCGAATCACCTCGCGACTGGAAATCACCTGCACGGACGGCGAGGAGGTGAGCGGAGTGGTCAGGTCGCGCGGGTGCGGCGGGTCTCGTGGAGCTTCGGCCGGGGTGGAGCGGCTGCCGGCCCCGCAGCCAGCCAGGATGACGGGGAGCAGGGTCCAACTCCAGAATGTCCGCATGAATCCTCCGAGCGTGGACGAACTCTGGTGACGTGCACCTTTTATCATAGTGCACGCTGTTTCAATGGTCACCACTGTGAGTGCCGTTGTTGTGGTGCTGCCGGCCACCATCGCCCCCGCCACCACCTTCACCCCCACCATCCTTCCCGGCCTTACCGCCCTTCCCGCCCTTCCACGGACGCCACTCGCGCCCGCCGCCATGCAGCGATCCGTCCGATGGCACGCCGGGGCATGAGCCGGATGAGCAGCACCAGCAGCCTGTTGCCGAGCCCCGGTACGCAGACCACCGGCCCCCGCCGGTCCAGGCTCCGGAGCGACGCGCGAACCACCGAGGCCGCGCTCATCCACATGAAGGCCGGTGCCCCGGCCGATGACGCGCCCATCCGGTCGTGAAACTCGGTGTGGGTAAACCCGGGACAGAGCGCCTGCGCCTGCACTCCGCTCCCCTCGAGCTCCGCCGCCAGCCCCTCGGTAAACGTCGTCAGGTACGACTTGGTGGCCGAGTAGTTGGCGTTTCCCGGGGAATAGACGAATGAGGCAATCGAGGACACGTTGATCACCGCGCCTCGCCGGTTGCGCAAGAGCATCGGCAGGGCCGCGAGCGTGAGCCGGACCGGTGTAAGCACATGCAGGCGGACCATCGCTTCCTGTTGCGCCGGGTCCGTCGCGGCTAGCCGGCCGGCCGCGCCGAACCCCGCGTTGTTGACCAGCAGCGCGAGCCGGGCCTCCCCCGCGATGCGCTGGGCCACCCGGGTCACTTCGGCGTCGACCGTGAGATCGGCCGGGAGGACCTCCGCACCGACGTCGTATCTCGTCTCGAGCGAAGCCGCGACTTCGCCCAGCCGGGCGGCGTCCCGCGAGACCAGGATCAGGTCGTACCCACGCTGGGCCACCTGCTCGCCGAACTCCCGTCCGATGCCGGCGGAGGCGCCGGTGATCAGCGCGATACCATGGTCGCTGGAGACGCTCATGGGCGACGGCCTCTCAGCGTTGGAGCCCGCTCTCCACCGCGGGCGCGGCGGACCGCACCCCTCTGGCCGTCTCCGCCGCCCTGATGCTGCCGAGCCGGCGGGCCGCCTCGGAGAGAATGTCCTCCGTCTTGCAGAAGACGAACCGCACCAGCGATCGCCCACCGCCCTCGCGGAAGAAGCTCGAGCCGGGCACTGGAGTGACCCCGATCTCACGAGAGAGCCACACCGAGAAGGCGGTGTCGTCCATCGGCGGCCCCGTGCCGGAGACGATTTCGCCCAGCGCCGTGAAGTCGGCCAGGATGTAGTAGGCACCTTCGGGGCTGCTGCACCCGAAGCCCGCGTCGATCAGGGCGCCGTGCAGCAGGTCGCGCTTGGAGCGGTAGGTGGCGGCAAGCGTCTGATAGAAGACCGGCTCCAGATCATCGAGTGCCGCGGCGATCCCTTCCTGCAGCGGTGCCGGGGCGCCTACGGTGAGAAAGTCGTGCACCTTGCGGATGGCGTCGGTGAGTTCCGGCGGGGCGATGATCCACCCGATCCGCCAGCCGGTGACGCTGAACGTCTTGGAGGCGCCGCTGATGGTGACCGTGCGCTCCCGCATTCCCGGCAGCGTGGCGATCGGCAGGTGCGCGCCCTCGAAGCGGATGTGCTCGTAGATCTCGTCGGTCACCGCCAGCACGTCGTGGGCCACGCAGAGATCGCGAATTGCCTCCAGCTCCGCCCGGCCGAGCACCCGGCCCGCCGGGTTGCTGGGCGTGTTCACGACGATCGCCCGGGTGCGAGGCGTGAACGCCGCGGCCAGCCATTCCAGGTCCAGGGGCCGGCCGGGCTCCAGGGGCACGAACACCGGGCGGGCATCGGCCAGGATGGTGTCCGGCCCGTAGTTCTCGTAAAACGGCTCGAACACAATGACCTCGTCGCCTGGGTCCACCACGGCCAGGAGGGTGGCGATCATCGCCTCGGTGGCGCCGCAGGTGACGGTGATCTCGCGCTCGGGGTCGGCGGTCAGGCCATACCACGCCTCGTACTTCCGCGCGATCGCTTCGCGCAACCGCTGCGCCCCCCAGGTGATGGCGTACTGGTTGATGTCGTCCCTGATGGCCCGGGCCGCGGCCTCCTTGAGCAGGTCCGGCGCCGGAAAGTTGGGAAATCCCTGCGCCAGATTGAGCGAGTTGTGCTCCCGCGCGAGGCGGGTCATCCCTCGGATCACGGACTCGCGAAAGCCATGGGTTCGGCGGGCAGTCTGCACTGAGCGCTCGGCGTAAAGGGCTCCGGAAGTATATCTCGGTCCATCTGACTCGGTGATCGGTGATTACCTGAATCCGTGGGCGTGATTAGGATAGACACCGTGAGCTCACCGCACTCTCCCAACCCGCCCCCGCCCTTCGTCGATCTGCACAACCACCTCGTCCCCGGCGTGGACGACGGGTCGGAGTCGGTGGAGGAGTCGCTCGGCTGCCTCGCTGTCCTGTTCGCCGAAGGCGTGCGTACCCTGGTCTCGACCCCGCACCTCCTGCTCCCGCGCCTCACCACCGATGCTGCCATCACCCGCGAGCTCGACGTCCATCGCCGCGCCTTCGACCGGCTCGTGGCCGCCACAGGCGGTCACCGCGACCTTCCCGCGCTCGGGCTGGGTCAGGAGATCTGGGCCCCGGATGCCGGCACCCTCGCGCGGGTGGCGGGCCGGGCCGACGTGGGATTGGCCGGCTCCGCCACCCTGCTGGTGGAGTTCGGCTTCGACCTGCAGGGCGAGCACACCGACGTGATCCGCGCCGCGCGCGCCGCCGGCCGCCGGATCCTGATCGCCCATCCGGAGCGGTATCGTTACCTCGAGGGGACCATCCCGCTGGAGCTGATGCGCCGCTGGCGGGAGCTGGGCGCGCTGTTGCAGGTGAACGCGGGCAGCTTCACCGGGCACTACCGATCGGGCCCTGAGGCGCTGTCGTGGGGGATGGTCACGGAGGGACTGGTGGATCTGGTCGGCAGCGACCACCACGGGATCCGGCGGTCCGGGGTGTCGCCGCTCGCGGCCTATCAAGCGCTCATCGCCCGCGGCGAGCCGAAGCTGGCCGAGCGGGCGATGAGTGTGACACCAGGCGCGCTGGTCGAGAAGCCCGGCGCCGAGAGCGGCGCCGGAGCGCTTAGATCTCCAGCGGCGGGCGGGTAGTGCCGATGGCCTGGAGCAGGTAGCCCACCGGAGTGTTCGAGTCGGCGCCCATCAGCACCGACGCCGAGTCTACCGTGGCCGCGATGCGCTGGCGGAGCGCCGAGTAGCTCTCCTTGGCGGCCGGGTCATCGAACTGGATGGTGCGCGGCGTAATGGTGTAGGCGCCCGCCTGCGCATCCAGCACACCGAGCAGGCTGTCCACTCCCGCGAGGAGCGAGTTGGTGAGCTCGACCACCACCGGCGACTCCTTCGGCGTGACCCGGCCATACCAGCGCCGAATCGCCGCGGGTGACCAGCCAAGCCGCTTGGAGACTACCGTGAACGAGTCCTGATACTGGCGTTCGATCAGACCACGCTGCTGCCGGTACACCCGAATGAAGTTGCTCGCGCCGGCCAGACCCATCCGGGTCTCGGTCACGCCGCCACTGGGAGAGAGCCGGGACGTCCCAAACAGATCGTTCAGCCGCACCACCCGCATGCCGCCCTCCAGCCGCGCCCTGGCCGAGTCGTGCGCCGCTCTCCACTGCCGGATAAAGGTGTCGATCGACACCACGTTTCCCCGCTCGCGTGCGGCCGGCTGAGCGGCCGGCTGGGCCACCGGTTGCGCGGGCAGCGCCTCACGCAGCTGCTTCGAGCGAATCTTGGGGGCCACGGGCAGCTCGAACGGCAGCTTCACCGGGCCGGGCGCGGCAGGCGCGGCGGCAGGGGCGGCGGCAGGCGCGGAAACGGGCGCGTTCACCCGGGCGGTTTCGACCGACGCGCCCTGCTCCGGGTCAAGGTCCTCACTCCGAAGGTCGTCACTCCGAGTGTACCCCTGGTATCTCGACGAGCTGCTCGCGAGGGAGACCTGGGCATCCGGTTCGCCTGCGGGCGCTGACACCTGCTCCGCCCGCTCGGCCGCCGTCCGCGGAGCCAGCGGCTTGGGAGACCACGGCGGACGCGGAGCCGACGACGAGAGCTCGATGCCCAGCAGCAGGAGGAGACCAGTGACGCTCAGCGCCAGCGGGCGGCGCCAGGGATGCATCGGGCCGCCCTCCGAGCGCCCGGAACGGTGCGTGTCGTCCGACGGGGGCTCCGGATCCGTAGCACCTTCGAGGGTCTCGGCGGCGGCGTTGAAGAAGGTCCAGCTGGTGCGCTCCAATGGCGGAAGCGGTGCCGGCTCGGGCTGGCGCTGGGCCGCGATCGCCTTGTACTGCGGGTGCATGGTGATCGAGATCCACTTCGAGGTGGCGCGATGATAGATCCGGGACTGGATGTCGACGTCGCCGCTACGGATGGCGGCCGCTAACTCGTCGCCTGTCCGATACAGCTCTTCCTTGCCCGGCCTCAGCTCAACGAGATACATGGCCCACGCTCGTTCGGTTTTCGGGCCCGGCTGGGCCCTCGGTGGATTCGCTTTGCCGCGTGATGTTTTCGGGGGCTGGATCTCTGGATGCCGCCATGGGGAAGTGCCAGTTCCGTGCTGCTGCTGGTGCCGCCCACGCTGGGGTCACGATCCAGGGCCGCCTGCACCGTGTTAACGCCTTATCGATCAACGTCTTACATCCTAGAAATCGACCACGCCACCGCCCCCGTCCCGTCCGTCCGGCGGCCCCAGCTCGCCCTGCCTGCCCAGACGCGTTTTTCCGCAGCGGTGGTGGAATGCAAGATATTTCCTTCACCCCTCCGATTGATTAGAGTGCGAAACGTTCCCGTTCCGGGCCTGCCCCGGACGCAGCCTACGGAAAGCACTGCGGGGCTGTCGGCCCGCGTTGGAGGATGCATGACGAGAGAGCAGCGCATCAGCGAGGAGTCGCAGGAGACCGGGGGCGGCGGCCGGAGAGGACGCCGGACCGGAGCGGCGGGGGCGCTGGTGCTCGCCGCGGCGATTGGCGTCGGCGTGGGGCTCCTCGCCGCACCCCAGGCGGGCACCAAGACGCGGAAGGTTCTCCGGAAGCGGCTCTCCGAGCTGGGGGACGATCTCGAGGAAGGCTACGAAGAGGTCCAGGAGCTGAGCGGCCGCGCGCGGCGGCGCCTCCAGAAAGGCGCGGGCCGTCTCAAGAAGGGCGCGGACCGGCTGCGCGAGCGTGCCGAGCGGCTCCGCGCGCGCGCTGCGGAGGCTGCCGAGGCGTCGGAAGACGAGGAGGACCTGGACGAGTTCGAGGAGGAGGACGAGCTCGAGGAAGACGAAGGCTCCGGCCGCCTCGGCATCGTCCTGGCGCTCGCGGCGGGTCTCGCGACCACCTTCCTGATCACCAGCGATCGCGCGGCCCCGGCCCGCGAGCGGATTCGCGAAGCCGCGGATACCGTCCGCGAGCGCGCCGGTGAGCAGTGGGATCGCTACCAGCAGCGGAGCAGCACCACCAACGGCGCGCCGTCGGCCAGCGATGCGGCGGCCAACTCGATGGGCGGGGCGCCGCAGGCAAGCTGAAGCTTCCCCCGCTCACCGGACGACGCCTCGCGCTCGCGGCGCTCGTCCTGCTGCTCACGCTGGCGCTCGCCACCGGCGGGTGGATCGCCACCTGCGGCTTCGCCGGTTGTCCCAGCACCGCCCAGATCCAGGCTTTCCGTCCCAGTGAAGGCGGACGGATCCTGGACCGGGCGGGCGCGCCCATCGGCCGGCTGGCCTACGTTCGCCGAATCAACGTGCCGCTCGCGCGGGTGCCCCGCCGGGTGCGCGCGGCGTTCATCGCCGTGGAGGACCGGCGGTTCTACTATCACCACGGGGTCGACTGGCGCAGCGCCGCCCGCGCCGGCTTCCGCAATCTCTCCCATCTGGAAGTGCGCGAAGGCTTCAGCACGATCACCATGCAGGTGGTCCGAAACGCGTTCGTGCCCGAGCTATCGCAGCAACGCTCCCTTCGCCGGAAGCTGATCGAGATCCAGCTCGCCCGGCGGCTGGAGCACTCTCTCACCAAGCAACAGATCCTCCAGCTCTACCTCAACGTCATTTATCTCGGAAACGGCACCTTCGGTGTGGAGGCCGCGAGCCGCGATCTGTTCGGCAAGAGCGTCGACCGGCTCTCGGTGGCGGAGGCCGCGACCCTGGCCGCCCTCGCGCGGGGTCCATCGTTCTATGCCCCGCGGCGTCATCCCGACCGGGCCCGCGGCCGGCGAGACCTGGTGCTCACTCTCATGGCCCGCGAAGGCTACCTCCCGCCCGCGCTCGCCGAGCGCGCCCGGCGCGAGCCACTTCGGCTGGCACCCACCGAATGGCACCCTCGGGAGGAGCGCTCCTACGGGTTGGACCCGATTCGAGCCGTGGTGGACTCGGTCTTAGGAGATGATCCCGGCGGCCTGGGCGACCTGGTGGTCTACACCACTCTCGACTCCACCGCGCAACGGGCGGCAGAAGCGGTGGTGCGCAGGCAGGCCGTGGCCATCGAGCGCGCCGCCGGGCCCCGCTACCGGGGCGGCGGTGAGCCGCTCGAAGGCGCCCTGGTGGCCCTCGATCCCAGGAATGGAGAGATCCGTGCGCTGGTCGGCGGGCGGCAGGCGGTGAGCCGGGGATTCAATCGGGCGCTGGTGGCCAAGCGGCAGCCCGGCTCTGCATTCAAGCCCTTCGTATACGCGGCGGCGCTCACCGACGGGTTCACCCCCGCGAGCGTGGTCGACGACTCGCCGGTGGAGCTCGAGGAGCACGGACGAATCTGGCGGCCGGTCAACTTCGGCGGCGAGTACGGTGGACCACTCACCCTCCGCCGCGCGCTCATGCGGTCGGCCAACGCGGCCACCGTGCGACTGGGCCGCTCGGTGGGCGAGCGGCGGGTAGCCGCGTTTGCCCACCACTCCGGAATCCGGAGCCCGCTCGCCGCCGTGCCGGCACTCACGCTCGGCGCCTCGGAGGTGACGCCACTCGAGCTGGTGGCCGCTTACGCGCCGTTCGCCAACGGAGGATTCCGGGTCACGCCTTCGCTGGTCCGCCGGATCGAGGCCGGAGACGGAACCGTGCTCTGGCGTGCGCCGGCTGCCAAGGCGCAGCGGGTGCTGGGTCCTGCCGAAGCGTTTCAGATCACCTCGATGCTGGAATCGGTCGTGGACGGCGGGACCGGTCGCGTCGTCCGGCAGCTCGGCGTGCGCGGTGCCGTTGCGGGGAAGACCGGCACGACCAACAACGGCGCGGACGTCTGGTTCGTGGGCTACACGCCGACGCTGGTTGCGGGAGTGTGGTTCGGCTACGACGCGCCCCGCCCGATCGCGGCGGATGCTTCGGGTGGACGACTGGCCGCGCCGGCCTGGGCAGCATTCTACCTGGAGGGCTGGCGGGAACCCCCGCGCGCCGGGGACTGGAGCCCGCCGGCCGGGATGGTCCGCCGCACCATCGACGCCTTCAACGGCGATCTCGCCAATCAATGGTGTCCGGTGACCCAGCGCGAGTGGTTCAAGGTGGGCACCGAGCCCACCCGCGAGTGCCAGGAGCACCACGCGCCGCTCATCGAGCAGATCGAAGATCTGGGACGAAAGCTCGGAAAGGCTCTGCGGAAGCTGCTGCGGTTCTAGTCGACCTGCGACGCGACCGGAATCGCGGGCGGCTCGGAGTGCCGGCTGCTGTCTGAGGCAAACCGGAAGGTGGGGTAGAGCAGCAGCTGCCGGCGCACCTGCCCCGCCGCCCGCATCACCTTGCTGGGATATCGGTGGCAGTTGGGCGTGTTGGCGCTCACCACGCACCCGTTGTATCGCAGCAGGGCGCGATGCACGTCCCCGGTGCGGGCGAGCAGCTGTCCGAAGACATGAGCGCCATGACAGATGTTGGCCTCCACCTGCAGCAGGTCGCTCGAGGCGCAGTCGAAGGTCCCCGCGTGGAAGTGCATCACCTGCATCAGTCCGATGGCGCCCTGACTGCTCACCGAGCCGGATTCGAGCCGCGGGTTCTCGGTCAGCAGTACCCCGGTCAGGAGGCTCGGCGCGACGTGCAGCCGGCCCGCCTCCTTCACGATGGCCCGGGCGATCCGCACGGCCATGCCGGGCGCCCGGGTGTGCTGGCCCAGCAGCCGGGCCAGGGGACGATACTCATAGCGCGAAACCACCTCCCGCTCGAGGGCGCTGCTGTCCACCGGCGCCGGCGCAACGGGCTCCGGCGCGCTCACGAAGAGCGCCGGAGCCAGCAGCGGGCGTGCCGGTGCCGCCGCCACGGGCATGGCAGGTGTCAACTGCACCGCGGCGACGAAACCGCACACGGCGAGCGCCACCAGAAATGGCCGTCTCGGTGCTGGCTGGATGAGTCGTCTCCTGCGGGGGAATGGGCCGGGACATCGGGCGGGCCGACGTACGCAAGAAGCAGGCACCAAACCGGGAGGCGCTCGTCAAAAATTTTGGCGGTAGAAGTCCAAGTCGAGTGAGGGCATGGCCGATCGGCCTGGCCTCTCAACCAGAGTCGAGCCAGAATTCGCGGCAATATCCTCGGCGGAGCGGTGAGGCTGGCGACAACAGTGTCCCGGGCCACCGGCGATTTCCCGCCGGCCCCGGAACTTTGCAACCGGACGTCAGACGAGCGAGCGCAGGAGTTCCATCATCCTGACGTCGAAGGGATCGGGCGTTGGATCGTCCGGGGCGATGTCGGGATTCTGCTGCGGGGTCTCCAGCACCAGCGGCACCCCAGCGCTCCTCCGGTCCCCCAGCAGCCAGCGGAACGGCTCCCGGCCGATCTTGCCTTCCCCGATGAGCATGTGCCGGTCCTTATTGGATCCCAGACCGCCCTCGCTGTCGTTGAGATGGAAGAACGCCGGGGGCGCCCCTGCCGCTGCCTCGAACTGGTCGAGCACCTGGGTGAGCGCCGCCGCCGAGGAAGAGATATCGTGGCCGGCGGAGAAGAGGTGGCAGGTGTCGAGCCCGTATCCGGTGCGTGCCCGGAGCGCCCGCGGCACCGCTGCGAGGATGGCACCCACCTCCTCCGCCGTCCGGCCCAGCGTGGTCCCGGCGCCCGCGGTGTTCTCCACCAGGAGCCGCGTGGTGCCGGGGACCGCCTCCAGCGCCTCGGTGATCGCGCGGGCGACCCGACTGGCGCCCGCCTCACGATCGCCGTCGGTAGCGGCGCCCGGATGGAAGCAGACGGCGCCGATTCCCAAGGCGGTCGATCGCTCCAGCTCCTTTCGGAGGCCCGCGGCCGCCCGTCCCCACTTCTCCTCGTCAGCCGTGGCCGTGTTGAGCACGTAGGCGGCGTGGGCCAGCACCTGGGCCGGGGCCACCCCGGCCTGGTCGAGCGCGGCACGAAAGCGGGTGACCCGTTCCGGCCGGATCGAGGTCTTGTCGCCGTAGTATTTGGGGATCGCGGTGAAGAGCTGCAGCGCGCTCATGCCGGCGTTCCCCGCCCGGAGCGCCGCCAGGTGAATGCCGCCGTTGTCGATGGTGTGGGCGCCGAGGTAGGGGATCACGTGATGCTCCTTACAGACAGCGATCTACCACCGCGCCATTCTCCCGGTCTGGGCCTGCCCTCGTGGAGCGCAAGCGCGCGAGGCCCACATTCCCCTAGCCACCGGAGGTCATCGTGCCACGCGAGAGGAACGAAGCGATCAACAGCTATGTCACCGATATGTTGTCGCTGGAGGACCATATCGAGAAGGCCATTCAGGCGCAGATCAAGGATTTGGAGGATTATCCCGACGTCATCACCGAATTGAAGCAGCTCCACCGCACCATCGAGCACCACATCAGCGATCTCCGCATGCTGAGCGAGCGGCGCAAAGCCGCCGGCATTACCGAGGCCGTGAAGCGGGCCGGGTCCGCCGTGGCCGGCGTGGCGGCCGGCGTCATCGACCTGTTCCGCACCGAAGGATTGCCCAAGAATCTGCGCGACGACTACACCGCATTGAGCCTGGCGACCATCGGTTATGTCATGCTGTATACCACCGCGCTCTCCCTGAGCGACCGGGAAGTCGCCGATCTGGCCCAACAGCACTTCCGGGAGTATGCCGAGGTGATGGTCCGCTTCAACAGCTTCATTCCACCGGCGGTCATCCGCTACCTCGGTCAGGAGGGACTCCTGGCGCGGGAGGACGTGCTCCCCGAGATCTACGGCGCCATCCAGGACGGCTGGCGTACCGCGGAGTCCACGGTCGCCTCTCAGCCCGAGGCCGCCACGGTCAGGAATCGCTGAGCCTCGCGGCCTGCGGGGAGGGACCCGCGATCGGCGGCCGGGGCGCCGGACGGGAGCTGGTTCTCCGCTCGGCGTCCCGGCGGCAGTAGAACAGCCGGGCTGGCATGACGTTGCGCAGCTCGAACTCCTCCCGCACGATGCCGAACAGCCCCCGGAGCGAGGGCAGCACGGCCCGGGTGAACTGGAAGACCAGGAAGGTGCCGTGGGGGTGCAGCAGGGCGTGAGTCTTCCGGAGGATCTGATCGCGGGTGCCCTCCGGCATCGTGGTGTAGGGGATGCCGGAGATCACGTAATCGGCCTGCTCCAGGCCGGCGCCGGCCAGCACGTCGTCCGCGTTGGCCGCCGATCCGTGCACCAGCCTCAACCTGGGGTCCTGGATCCGCCGGCGGAGGAAGCGGACGAAGTCGGCGTTGGTCTCGATTGCCACCAGGATGGCGTCGGGAGCCATCCGCCGGAGGATCTCGGTCGTCACCGTCCCCACCCCCGGTCCATATTCCACGATCACCCTGGCCCGGGTCCAGTCGACCGGCGCGAGCAGCCGTTTGACCAGAAACCGTGAGCTCGGAATCACCGACCCCAGCATCCGGGGGTGCTTGAGAAAGTTGCGGCCGAAGAGCAGGAGCCGCTCCGAATGGCCTAGCGGGATCCGCATCCGAATTCCTCCCTCAGGGGGTTCATCTCCGGCGACCCACGGATGATGCCTCTATCCGCGACTAATTCAAGCCCATGCCAGCTCTGGATCGGGACCTCGGGATACGTCTATCCCCACTGGCGCAAGGGCGTGTTTTACCCCCAGGGGCTCCCCCAGAAGGACGAGCTGGCCTATTTCGCGACCCGCTTCCGTACCGTCGAGCTCAACAACTCGTTCTACCGGCTCCCGCCGCCCGACGCGTTCCTCCGCTGGCGGGAGGCGACCCCGCCGGACTTTCAGTTTGCCGTCAAGGCGAGCCGGCTCATTACCCACCTGCTGCGCCTGCGAGACTCCATGGCCCCTGTCGCCCTGCTCCTGGACCACGCGGGTGCGCTGGGACCGAAGCTCGGGCCGGTACTCTTCCAGCTACCGCCGACCTTCCAGGCGGACCTCCCCAGATTGGACCGGTTCCTGTCGCTGCTGCCGGCCGGCCCGCGCTGGGTAATCGAGTTTCGCCATCCGAGCTGGCAGACCGCTGCGACGTATGACCGGCTGGGCCGGGGCGGCGTCGCGCTCTGCGTTCCGGTAGGCGGCAGAATCCAGCCCGATCTGGTGACCACCGCGCCGTTCGTCTACCTCCGAATGCACGCCGGCCGGGGAGCGGAAGGCGGGTTCAGCCCTGGCGAGCTGCGGGGCTGGGCCGCCCGGATTCTCGCGCTCGACCGCGCCGGCAAGGAGGTGTACGTCTACTTCAACAACGACCGGGAGGGCCATGCCGCCCGCGATGGACAGCGGCTCCTCGGCCTGCTCGGCATCGAGCGCTGAGCCGGACACACCGACGCCCACCGGGCCGCGGCCCGGTGGGCGTCGATGTACACTCAGGAACGCTCCGGTCTCAGCGCGCGCCTGCCGCGGCGGTCTGCGCCTGATAGAGGTCGATGCGACGCTTGGCGATGTCCTCGTCCCTGGCGGCCAGATCCTTGGCGGCCTGGGCGCGCGATTGCTGGGCCTCCAGGGTCCTCCGCTCCAGCTCTCGGATCACTCCATCCTGACGCAGGGTGGCTGCGGGGTCGCTGCCCGCGACCTTCGCCCGCTCGGCGCGATGATTGGCCAGCTGCAGCTCCAGCTCGAGACCACTCTGTGACACCTGCGCCAGCTTCTTCGCGGCCTTGGCCGCATCCATCTCGGAGTTGTGGAGCGCCGCGCGGCGGTTGAGGAAGTCGCGATGCCCTTCCAGCACCTTCTTCTCGGCCTGCAACGAGACCTTCTCCGCGTCCTGCTTGCCCTTGTCGGCCGCCTTGATCCGCGAGTCGATGGTGGAGATCTCCTGCTTCTTCACCGCGATGTCGCCCTGGGTGCTCGCCTTGTGGCCGGTGGCCTGGAGCAGATCCGCGTCGGCGTCGCGCTCGGCCCCTCTGGCGTCATCCAGCAGGGCCTGGATGCGCTCGGGAGTCCGGGCGGGCAGAACGTCGATGAACCCGAGCGCGGAAGCAACCGTCGGCGCGGCGGGGGCGGGCGCGGCTGCGGCAGCGGCCGGGGCGACAGCGGCCGGGGCGGCAGCCGCAGGGGCGGCAGGAGCGGGTGTGGGGTTGGCAGCCGCGGGAGCCACGACCGCGGCGGCCGGCGCTGGAGCAGCGGCCGCAGGGGCATACCCCTGGACGGCGCTGTCGGCCGCCTGAGGGGCCACCGGCGCCGGAGCGGGTTGCTGCGCCTCGAGCGGCGAGCAAACGGCCGCCAGCGCGGCGGCAACCATCACTGGGAGGTAACGTCGGGAGTACACGGAGGGCTCCGTTTCCAAGGGTTCCGGGAGGCACGAACTTACCTCCAAAAACCTCGGACGGTAATACCGGGCGGGATCGCTAGGCCTCCACCCAGCGGGTGAGCTCGGCCGCGGGCCGGCGGCGGCCCGGTACCGGGGCTTCGGCGGGGTATCCAAGCGACACGATACCCACCACCCGGAACCCTTGGGGCAGGCCCACCAGCTCCGTGAGCTCGGGAAGCCGCATGACCCCGCCGGTCCGGAGGTAGGTGCCGAGGCCAAGCGATTCCGCCGCGATCATCATGTTCTCGGTGGCCATCATGGCGGAGGCGTAGTCTTCCTCGCGGGTGAGCTCGTCGTCGCTCACCGCGCACATCACCGCCACGAACGCCGGCGTCTCCAGTGCCTCCCGCCGGACCTTGTCGGCTCCGGCTTTCGCCTCGGGCGATTCGGGATCGGTGTATCGCTTGCTCCGATGCCGGGCCCGGATCTCTGCAAAGCGCGCCCGGGCGGCCCCGGTGAGCACGGCGAACCGCCAGGGCTGGGTCAGCTTGTGATTGGGGGCCCGTACAGCGCACTCGAGCAGGCGCTCGATGGCTTCACGGGGCACCGGCTCGGGTCGGAAGCGGCGAACCGAGGTCCGCCGCTGAATGGCATCGATGGCATCCATTCGCCCAATCTACCCCTGATGCACCGCGCGGGCCGGGAGCAACTCGATGATCGCGAAGACGGCCTCCTGAGGGTCCTCCAACACGGCGCACCGGCCGAGCTCCGGTACCTCGGCCGGAGACACCACGATCCGACCGCCGATCGAGGCAGCCTTCGCCGCCGCCGCCTCGCAATTCTCCACCGCGAAGTACAGCAGCCAGTGGGGCAAGCTCGGGCCATCCACGGCGCCGGCCCTCCGCATCCCGCCCGCAAACGACCCACCCCGGCGGCACCGGGTGTAGCGGATGCTTCCCATGGGGTGGGAAACGCACTCCCATTCCAGCAGCCCGGTGTAGAACGCCACTGCGCTCTCCGGATCGGTCGTGACCAGCTCGTTCCAGCACGGCGTGCCCGGCTCCCCGACCACGCCTGCCCCGATGTGCCGCTTTGGTTCCCATAATGCGACGACCGCGCCGATGGGGTCCCTGATCACGGCCATCCGCCCCACGTCCAGCACGTCGAAGGCCTCGTCCAGCACGTGGCCTCCCAGCTCGCGGGCCCGTTGCACGGTGGTTGCGGCGCCCTCGACGGAGATGTAGGAAAGCCAGTGCGGCGGAGCTGCCGGCTCCGACTGGGCGTCCTGCCGGTAGAGGGCGGCCACCGGCCGTCCTCCGATCGAGAACATGGTGTAGAAAACGTCCGGGCCGAGCGGCCGGTCCACGGAATCCCAGCCGAAGAGCTGCGTGTAGAACCGGGTCGCGGCCTGGGCGTCGGGCGTGCCCAGGTCGGCCCAGCAGAACGTGCCTGGGGCGTACATTTCCATCAGCGTCATGCCCGTCCTCCAGTGCTGATCTTTTCGGCGGGATGGTGCAGCGAGGGGGGGCCGCGGCCGGCCCCCAGCTAAAGGACGGACTCGACCGGGGCCGGTTTCACACGGGCCAGGAGCGCCAGTGCGATCAGATCGTAGAGTCCATGGGCCAGCATGGGCACCAGCAGGTTGCCGGAGAGCAGAAAGATCACACCGAGATAGAGTCCGACGAGGGCGGCGGCGAGGGCGTACTCGCGGGTGAGGAAGTGGACCAGACCGAAGAGGATGCCCGTGGCGGTCAGCGCGGTCCAGTCCGGCAGGTGGTCGGCCAGGGTCGGCTGCAGCACCCCGCGAAAGAGCGCCTCCTCCCCCGCTCCGGCCAGCGCAGCTATCATCGCCAGCTCGAGGAGCGAGCAGCCGGCGAATAGCGGCCGGACCCGCTCGTCCACCAACCGGACCAGGCGAGCGACGGGCGAGAGCCGGGTGTGAAGACACCACGCCAGTGCGGCGCAAAGGGGAGCGGTCGCGGCGATACCCCAGCCGATGCCGCTCCAGTCGACCCGGAGCTGCGCCAGGGGAGGGTGCCCTGTCAGGCGACCCACCCCAAGCGCCAGCAGCAGGATTCCTCCTTCGACCATCGCCGCCGCCCGGATCACCGTCGGATGCGGCGGTCGCTCCGCCGGCGTGGTTACTTGGCCCGCTCCAGGTAGACGCCCTCCCGCGGATTCACCCGGACCCGCTCGCCCTCCCCGATGAACTCGGGCACCTGAATCGTCATCCCGTTGCTCAGCTTGGCTGGCTTGGTGCTGGCTGTCTTGGTGGCGGTCTTCATGGTGGGTGCCGTTTCCACCACCTCCAGCTCGGCCACCGATGGAAGCTGGATCGAGATGGGACGGCCATTCAGCCAGTCGGCCTGAAAAGTCATGCCCGAGTCGAGCCACTGCCCCTGGTCTCCGATGACCTCGTCGTCCAGGGTGTACTGCTCATAGCTCTCGGCATCCATGACGTGGACCCCGTTGGCATCGCGGTACATCACCTGGAGATCCTTGGTGTCGAGCCGGGCATCCTCCACGAACTCGGTGGCGCTGAGCCGGGTATCGAAGGTGTTCCCCGAAGTCAGGTTCCGGAGCCGCAGCTGGACGAATGCGCGCAGGTTGCCCGGCGTCCGGTGCTGAAAGTCCATCACCCGGCAGGGCTGCCCTTCGAGAATGAGGACGTGACCGCGGCGGATATCGCTTGCCTTCATCGGTAGGACGCTCCCTGTTGCTGCATGGCTGTCAGCCGGACGGAAGGTGGAAAATACACCCGGGTCGCCCAGGCGGCAGGAGGGAGGTGGTGAGCACAGTCACATCCCGGCTCTCGCCTCCCGGTGTAGCTTCGCCGCTGAGATCAGCGGGGGGATCTGGCGTGACGGACGAGCTCCGGGGTGTCGAGCTCCGGGTGATGAACGGCTAGGCGGACCGGGGCCGACCGGCTCGCTCCCTGGCGCGCCAACGTCGGGGAGCCGCTGGCGCTCGACCTCGCGCCACCGAGCGAGACGCACTCAGCCACGTCTACCCTCGTGGTGCTCAGCTGGAACGTCTGGATCGGGCGCGGTCGGCTGAGCGACCTGGTCAGCCGCATCCGCCCGGGACCCGAGGCGGCCCTCGTCGTTCTGCTCCAGGAGGCGTACCGCGCCGATCACTCCGTGCCCGCCCGTTCCAGTGGCCGCGCCGGGCGCGACCACCTCACCCGCGCTCGCCCGCAGGAAGACGTTGCCGACGCCGCGCGGCGGCTCGGCCTCAACTTGCGCTACGTGCCGTCGATGCGGAACGGCGGCGAGCGGAGCGACCGAGGCAATGCGATCCTCTCCAATCTGCCGCTGGCATCGACCACCGCCGTGGAGCTGCCGCTGGTCCTCCAGCGGCGAGTGGCCTTGACGGCGTCGATTTCCCTGGCCGGCCGGCACATCCGCCTGGTCAGCGCGCACCTCGACCCGCGTGGACCACCGGGGCACAAGTGGCTGGGCGCCGCCGGCCGAGGCCGGCAGGCTCAGCATCTCCTCGAGCATGTGGAGGACGATCTCGTGGTGCTCGGTGCCGATCTGAACTTGGGGCGGGGACGCGCGGAGCGGAGCTGGCGGCTGCTCAAGGAGGCCGGATTCGCTTTCGGGGTTCCCCCCGCGCTGCCGGCCTGGCGGCACACCTTTCATGCGTTGCCTCGGCTGGTCCTCGACTACGTGCTGATCCGGGATCGCGCCGGGGCCGTGGCCCGCGCGGACGTCGAGCGGCTCGACGAGCATCCGCGCGACCGCGGGGCCACCGTGTTCGGGTCCGACCACCATCCGCTGCTTGCCCGGATCGCGCTGCGTGCCTCGGACCGGAGTCCGCCATGAGCGGGTGGCTCGGGCTCGATCTCCCCTGGTTCGCCTGGCTCCTGCTCGCCATCGGCGCCGTATCGCTGGTCTCGGTGATCGGCGCGCTCTTCCTGCCGGACTGGCCCGAGCCGGATTATCAAAAGGGGTTCGGGCTCGACACCGGCACCGATGACTTCATTCAGGCGGCCGCCGGGTTCCTCAATGTGCCCGTGCTGCGCGGCGGAGAGCCGACGTTGATGGAAAACGGCGATGCCTTCTACCCCGCCATGCTCGAGGCCATCCGCGGCGCCAGGGAGAGTGTCAATTTCGAGGTCTACATCTTCGTGCCGGATGAGGTCGGCCGAGAGTTCCTGGACGCGTTCAAGGAGCGGGCGCGGGCGGGCGTGGAGGTGCGGCTGCTGGTGGACGCCTTCGGCTCTCACCAGTTGAAGAAGCGCGAGCGCGAGGACCTGCAATCGGCCGGGGTCAGGATCGAGCGGTTCCGCCCGGTCGCGCTCCGCAACCTGGTGCGGGTCTACCGGCGCACCCACCGGCGGGCCATCGTGATCGACGGGCGAGTGGCGTTCATTGGCGGCGCGGCGGTGTCGAAGAAGTGGATCGGCAACGTCCGCAACACCCACGAGTGGCGCGACAGCATGACGCGGGTCACCGGCCCGATGGTCAGCGGAATCCAGTCGGCGTTCGCCACCAACTGGGTCTACTGCACCGGCGAGGTCATCGCCGGGCCGCGCTTCTATCCCCGGTTCGAGTCGGCCGAAGGGGCGTGTGGGCTGTCGGTGGTGAGCTCACCCTCCGACGCCCACCAGCCCATCCGGTTGCTCTTCTGGCTCAGCTTCATCAATGCTCGCCGCCGGCTGTGGATCGCCAACTCGTACTTCATTCCGGATCGGCGGCTCCGACAGGCGGTGATCGAGCGGGCACGGAGTGGGGTGGATGTGCGGGTGCTGGTGCCGGGCAACCACACCGACGCGGTGCCGGTGCAGCTCGCCGGTCGCAGCTATTACCAGGAGCTGCTCGAGGCCGGCGTGCGGATCTTCGAATTTCAGCCGTCCATGATGCACGCCAAGACCGTCGTGGTCGACGACGGCTGGTCGATCGTCGGTTCCGCCAACCTGGACGAGCGCAGCATGGAGCTGAACGAGGAGAACGTGCTCGGCATCGGCGACCGGGAGTTCGCCCGGGCCGTCTCCGACGGCGTCGAGGCGGACTACGGCCGCTCCCGCGAGATCCGGCTCGACCAGTGGCGCCGGCGATCGCTGCTGCAGCGCGGGCTGGAGATGATCGCCAAGGCGCTCATCGAGCAGTACTAGCCGCCCGCGATCGCCGCCACCACAGTGATCTCGTCCCCTTCGCGCACCGGGGTGGCGAAACCGTCGCGAAACCGGATATCCTCGTCGTTCAAATAGAAGGTGACGAACGGGTAGGGCCCGCCGGCCTCGTCCCGGAGCCGCGGCGCCAGCCGGGGAAACCGTCCCGCGATCTCCGACACCACATCGCCCAGCGTCGTGCCACTCGCCTGGATCGTCGCCTGCCCGTCGGTCAGCCGGGCCAGGACGGTGGGGAGACTAAAGGTCACGGCCATGGAGAGCCTCCAGCTCGCGAATCTTGGGATTGATGATCGGCGCCGCGGGCAGGGTGCCCTCCAGCGCATCGGCGGTCTTGAGTCCGTTGCCAGTGATGCAGAGCACGACCTCGTCGTCCGAGCGGAAGCGCCCTGCCTCGGCCAGCGCGAGCGCGCCGGCCACGGTCACCCCGCCGGCCGTCTCGGTGAACACGCCGGTCGACTCGGCCAGCAGCCGGATGCCGGTGAGCAGGTCTTCGTCGGAGACACCGGCCACCCATCCACCGGTGTCTCGGATCGCCCGGGCCGCGAAGCGCCCGTCCGCGGGGTTGCCGATGGCGAGCGAGCGCGCGATGGTGCGGGGAATCACCGGCTCGACCGCTTCCCCGCCCCGCTTGACCAGGTTGACGATCGGCGCGCAGCCCTGGGCCTGAGTGCCGTAGAGCCGCGGGGCCTGGCCGGACACCAGCCCCGCCTCGGCGAACTCGCGGAACCCCTTCTCCAGTTTGGTCAGCAGCGATCCGCCGGCCATCGGCGCCACTACCGCGCTCGGCAGCCGCCAGCCGAGCTGCTCGGCGATCTCGAACGCCATGGTCTTGGAGCCTTCGCCGTAGTATCCGCGGAGGTTGATGTTCACTAGGCCCCAGCCGAAACGGTCGGCCACCTGGGAGCACAGCCGGTTCACGTCATCGTAGTTGCCCCGGACCCGCACCAGGTGGGGATGGTAGACCAGGGTGCCCACTACCTTGGCCGGCTCCAGGTCGTGTGGAATGAAGATCCAGGCGGGGAGCCCGGCCCGCGCGGCCTGCGCGGCGACGGCATTGGCCAGGTTGCCGGTGGAAGCGCAGCCAACGGTGTCCAGACCCAGCGCGTGCGCCGCGTTGAGGGCGGTGGCCACCACCCGGTCCTTGAACGAGAGCGAGGGATGGGAAACCGCATCGTTCTTGACCCAGACCCGCGCGACTCGCAGCAACCGCGCAAGGGACGGACTCTCCAGCAGGGGCGTGAACCCGCTGTCGAGTGAATGGACCGGCGTGCCCTCGAAGGGAAGCCACTCGCGGTAGCGCCAGAGCGACGGAGACCTCGCTCCGATCTGCGCCGCGCTGGGCAGCGCCCGGCCGGCGGGATACACCGGCTCCAGCGGTCCGAGACATTCCTCGCAGGTGGCGGAGGCCGTGCCGGGATAGGTGGTGTGGCAGAGTTTGCAGACCAGGGGAAGGACCCGAAGGTCCCGACCGGAGCTGGCGGCGGGCTTGCCGAGAGCGATAGACGGCAGGTCGAGCGTGATTGTCATGAGGCTGATCTCCGCCCCACGCTCCGCTGTCTCGGCACGGGCCCGAAAAGACGAAGCGCCCGATGCCAAAAAGACACTCGGGACGCGAGGCTTTTTAGCATTTGTTTTACGTGGCTGCAATAGGCCGCAAATGACCACGAGATTCAGTTGTCGAAGTCAGGATACGTAATTGGCGGGCGGGGCGCAAGGTGGGGGAGCTGACGTTGCCCCCGCGGTTGCCTCTACCTCCCCGAGCCACGGCTCGATCCCATCACGGTTCGATAGCACTGCGCTGCCGCCTGACGGCAGATGCTGAGATCGGGTCGGAAGCGCCACACCTCGGCGCGCACCAGCGCCGCGGTACCGGCCAGCGCGCGTCCGGGCTCCGCCGTGCGGTCCTGACTCCGGCCGGCCGGCGCCTGCTGGAGTTCTGTGGCCGCTACTTCCCGGAATACGCCCAGCTCGCCGTCGAGCTGGCCCGCGGAGCCCCGGCCGCGCGGAGCCGCTTCGAATCGCCGCGGTCAGCGGGTTCGGCCGCTATGTCCTCTTCCCCGCGCTCAGCGCGCTGGTTCGGGGCGAGGCACCCCCGGCCCGGCTCGACCTCCGTTTCCGAACCGCTGCCGAGGTGCTCCGCATGGTCGAAGACGGTGAGGTCGACCTCGGCGTCGTCTATCTGCCCAAGGTGTCGAACCACCTGAGCTTCCGGGCGCTCAGGGGACGAGGAGCTGGTGCTGATCGCCGCGCCGGCGCTGTTGCGCGGCCGCCTGGCGCAGCGCACACTCGGCCGGCTCGAGACCTACGAGACGGTGCCCTTCGTGACCTACCTGGAGGGAGATTATGTATTCGGCCGCTGGTTCGACGCGCACTTCGGGGCCCAGCCAGCCCGCACCAGCAGCGTGCACCATTTCGACGAGCTGGAGGAGGTGGTCGCGACCGTCGCGCTGGGAAGCGGAGCCTCGGTGGTGCCACTGGACTCGGTTCGCGCCGCCCTGAGCCGGCGCGAGGTCCGCCTGGTTCGCCCCATCCGGGGCCGGTGCTGTGTCAACCAGGTGTTCGCCGTCACCCGGGCGGGCGCGTTCGTCCGTCCCGAAATCGAAGCGGTCCTCGCCGAGCTCGGTCGGGAGAAGCCCGCAGGCGGCACCGCCGTCGAGAACCGCAGATAGGCGAGGAGAATGGTCCCACCTGAGGCCGACACTCGTGTGGCACTCATCGGCTTCGGGTACGCGGGCCGGGTGTTCCACGCACCGCTGATCGCGGCGACACCGGGCCTAGCTCTGGCGGCAATCGGCTCGCGTCAGGGGAGCCGCGTGGGATCGGCTTACCCCGGCGTCGATGTCATTCCCGATCCGCTCGCGGCGGCACGGCATCCCGACATCGATCTGGTCGTGATCGCCACGCCCAACGACACCCATGCGCCGCTCGCCGAGACGGCGTTGCGCGCGGGCAAGCACGTGGTGGTGGACAAGCCGTTCACCATCACGCTGGCGGAGGCTCGTGCGCTCGCCGCCATCGCGGGCGCGGCCGGGCGGGTCCTCTCCGTCTTTCAGAATCGTCGCTGGGACAGCGACTTTCTGGGCGTCGCCCGGGAGCTATTGGCGGGGCGGATCGGCGAGATCCTGGAGCTCAGATCGGAGATGAGCCGCTACCGCCCGCAGATTCGCGATCGCTGGAGAGAGCGTGCCGGTCCCGGGGCGGGCATCTGGTACGATCTCGGCCCGCACCTCATCGATCAGGCGCTCGTCCTGTTCGGTCCCCCCGAGACGGTCCTGGCCGATCTGCAAATCCAGCGCAGCGGCGGAGCGGCCGTCGACTGGTTCGAGGCCATCCTCGGCTACGGAAGGAAGCGGGTCATCCTGACGTCCAGCATGTTGGCGGCGGACTCGGGCAGGCGCTTCCTCGTGCGCGGTACCAGCGGCAGCCTCCTCAAGCGCCGGGGCGACCCGCAGGAGAAGCAGCTCGTTTCCGGGCGGACGCCCGGCTCGCCGGGCTGGGGCAGCGACCCCGATCCGCTCCTGCTCATCGCCGGCGAAGCGGCGTCGCCCGCGGAGGTCGCCGCGCCGGCAGGGAATTATCTGGGATATTATCTGGCGCTCCGGGACGCGCTTCGAGGCGAAGCAGAGCCTCCGGTCACCCCGGGGCAGGCAGCCACGGTAATGGCGATCATCGAGGCCGGCATGCGGTCCGCGGAGGAGGGCCGGCGGGTCGCTCCGGAGTACACCGACGCCGAACGGTCGGCATGGCGGCCAGGAGACGCGCCTCACCAGTCCCGGTCGCCGGTCGCTCCCGACTTCGGTGGCCGCCCTTCGTGACTGGTGAGCTGCTGCCGCTGCACCGTCTCCAGCAGCCGACGCGCCTGGTCGAGGTCCAGCTCCTTCACCGTCTCGCCCTCGCCCGCGCCAAAGCCGCCGCCGGCCATCGCGCCCACGGCGGCTTCGGGGTTCCCCTCGTATCCCGGATTGTTCATGTTGCCTCGCCCATAGTCTGCGTTGCGGCCGCGTCCGGGTGAGCCGCCCGACGTCCGATCGTCTGACAGCCGCCTGACCGCAAGCTCCAGGTTCCACTTCGCGGCCACGTCTCCGGGATCGAGCCGCAGGGCCTCCTCGTATGCCGTGATCGCCTCGTGCAGCGGCTCGGGATGGCTGGGCGCTTCCTCTGCGGCCCGTACCAGCGCGTTGCCGAGGTTATACATGCTCCGCTGCCGGAGCTCCGCGGATTCGGCCGCCAACCGGTAGCGTCTGGCGGCATCCTCGTATCGCCGCAGCCGGTACAGCGCGTTCCCCGAGTTATACGCCCGGGCCGGCGTAGTGTCGGCCGCGAGTGCCTGGTCGAACGCTGTCGCCGCTGCCGCGAAATCGCCCGCCTCGTAGCGCTGCTCTCCCCGGCGGCTCTCCAGGAATCCGCGCCCGCAGCCGGCGGTCCCGAGCGACAGCAGCAGCGCCGCCGCCACCACCGCGCGCCTGACCACGGACGCGGTCGGCGGGCGAGCCACCCGCACCCGGAGCCCCAGCTCCGCCAGCAGTGCCAGCACCGCCAACGCGAGCGGCCACTGAAAGCGGTCCGCTCGCTCCCGCGACTGCCGGGCGGCCAACGTGCGCGATTCGAGCTTCCCCAGCACGGCGGTGAGGTGGCGCCGCTGCGCCGGCTGATCCCAGCGGGCGAAGACGCCGCCGGTGGCCTCCGCCACGCGACGGAGCTCGCCCTCTTCCATCCTGGAGACCGCGATGCGCCCGATGTGGTCCCGGTGGAATCGCTCCGGCGCCTCGGAGCTGTCCGCCGGCACAGGTCCGCCCGCTCGGGTCCCGACCGCGAGCGCGAACACCGGGATCTCCGCCTTTCGGAGGGCCGCCAGGGCGCCGTCCAGATCGCCCTCGCCGCTCTCGCCGTCGGAAACGATCAGCGCGGCCCGGTGTCCCCGCTCGCCCTCGTGCTCGAACACCTTTGCCGCCGTGCTGAGTGCGGTGGGGATATCGGTGGCCGGGTCACCCAGATCATCGGGCGTAGCGGCGTCGAGGAAGAGCCGCAGCGTGGCCTGATCCGAGGTGAGCGGCAGCTGGAGGAACGCGCTCCCGCCGAAGACCAGGAAGCCGACCCGGTCGCCCGAGTTCGCGGAGATCGTTTCCCACGCCGCGCGCTTGGCCACGGCCAACCGGGAGGGGGACACATCCTGCACCGTCATCGAGCGCGAGAGGTCGAGCATCAGCAGCACGTCTCGTCCCTGCCGGGCCAGCTCCGCGCGCTTCTCGCCGAGCTGCGGGCGGGCCAGCGCCAGGAGACCGAACCCGAGGGCCGCGACCTGGAGCCCGGCGCGGATCGCCATCACGCGGTCGTCCGCTATGACCGAGCCGCGCCGGAGCAGCGCCGGATCGCCGAAGCTCCGGAGCGCCGCCCGGCGCTGCCGCTCTCGCCGACGCGCGAGCCACCCCGCCGCGGGCAGCAGCAGCGCCAGCAGCAGCAGTCCGAGCGGGGCAGCGAAGCTCATCGCCTCCTCATGGCAAGCCACGGAGCCGGGTGGCACCGAGCAGGAGATCGGCCGCGAGGAGCAGCAGCGCGGGCAGCAGCACCCAAGGGTAGAGCTCGCGATAATCCCGCGTCTCGCTGATCCGGACGTCGTTCCGCTCCAGCGGATCGATCCGGGCAAGAATCCGGGTCAATGCCTCCGGGTCGGTGGCCCGGAAGTACTCGCCCCCGCTCCGGTCGGCGATCCGCCGGAGCACCGTCTCGTCGGCGCTGGTGAGCCGGTCGGGCGTGCGGCCCCAGCGCCAGATGAACTGCTTATCGGGACCGGTCGTGTCGGCGGCGCTCACGCCGATGGTGTGGATCCGGACGCCGATGGCGCGGGCCGCCTCCGCCGCCACGTAGGGCGATGGCTGGCCGGTGTTGTTGGCGCCGTCGGTGATGAGCACGATGACGCTCGCCTTGGGCGGCAGATCCTTGAGCTGGTTGAGGCAGGTGGCCAGCGCGGTTCCGATCGCGGTGCCGTCCGGCAGCATGCCGATGTCGACCCGGGTGAGCGTCTTTCCCAGGAGATCGATGTCGGGAGTGAGTGGCGCCTGGAGAAAGGACCGGCCCGCGAAGATCACCAGCCCGAGCAGGTCGCCCTCGCGCTGGGCCACGAACTCGCTCAACACCCGACGGGCCACCTGAAGCCGATTGCCGGGTTTGAAGTCGCTCGCCTTCATGCTGCTCGAGATGTCGAGCGCGAGCATGATGTTCCGGGCTCGGCTGTGGATCTGGCGGATCTCGTGGGGGAGCTGCGGCCGGGCCAGCGCCAGGATCAGGAATGCGAGTCCGCCGAGACGGAGCGCCGGCGGGAGCTGGTGCAGCCGAGCCCGCAGTCCCGTTGGCGCCTCGCCCAGGAACAGTAGCCCCGGGAACCCGATCCGCTCGGGCGGCGGCTGTCGGCGCCGGAGCCATCGCCACGCGGCGTATCCCAACGGAAACGCCAGGAGCAGGAGGAACCCCGGATCAGCGAACCGCATCGAGCTCCTCCGCCCGCGGCGCGGCAGCATGCCAGCGGGTGAGCAGGTCGCGCGCGCGTTTCAGGAAGGCCGCCGAGTCAGCGGGACCGGGCCGGACGCGGGCGAACTTCACCAGGTCCGCCTCGTCCAGCGTCTCCTCGCAGCGGCGGCGAAGGCCGCGCTCCACCAGGTGCGGCGGCAGGGCCCAGAGCAGCTCGGACGTGGTGCGCTCTCGTGCCGGCAGCGACTCCGCGGCCTCGAGATAGTCCCGCAAGGCGTCGGTGACCGCCTGGTAATGGCGCGCCACTTCTCCCTGGGCCGGCCAGTCCGCCCGTTCGATCTCCCCCAGCCGGTCCCTTGCGATGGCGAAGGGATCGGGCTCGGGCGTGGGTGCCGGCTCCGCAGGAACAATGGCGGCCGGCACCGCGCGCGACCGTCCGCGGCGTACGAGCCAGGCCGCGGCCGCCATCAGCGCCAGCGCGATGCCCAACCAGAATGGCCCGAGCCCTGGCGCGGGGGCCAGTTCCCGGATATCGCGCAGCGAGGGGTTCCCGGCGTCGAGCACCGGCGCGATCTCCACGAACGCGCTGTCGCTCAGCACCGTTCCGTGCTCGATCCCCTTCACCGCCCGCATGAACGGCAAGGAGAAGACCGGCACCGCCTGCTGTCCCGGGCGAAAGAAGACGAGACGCGCCTGCCCCACGAAGATCCGGTCGGGCCGCCGGACCAGCTTCTCCACCGACAGCAGGCGCACCTCGTCAGTCAGCGGATCGGCCGGGCGGGGCAGCGAGTCGAACAGGAGATCGCGCTCGTCCAGCCGGAGCCGGAAGCGGACCGTCACCGGGTCGCCCACCGTTGCCCGCGCCGTGTCGGGCACCACCTCCCATTTCTGGTCGGTGCGCTGGGCCTCTGCGGGCTGAGTGAGGAGGGTAGCGAGGAGCGAAACTGTCATCCCGAGCGCTCGCGCTGTCATCCGGAGCCCATTCGCTGGGCTCAGGGCAAGCTCCGCGAGGGATCTTCTCCGCCGGTCCCGGAGAGTCGCGGCGCGCACTCCTCCCCGCTTCACCGCCACAGCATCCGCTCCCGCCGGCGGAAGAACGCCAGCAGCGGCTCCGCGTACGACCGCCCCGTCTCCAGACGCAGCAGATCCGCGCCCCGCTCGCGGAGCCCCCGCTCGAGCGAGCGGTCGAAGTCGAGTGCCCGGCGGCGGAACCCCTCACGCACCGACAGGTCGCTCGTATCCACTCGCCGCCAGCCACCCCGCTCGGGATCCCACAGCGTCACCACGCCGGCATCGGGCAGCTCCCGTTCCCGGGGATCCACCAGCTGCAGGGCCACCAGGTCGTGGCGCCGCGCCAGGCGTGCGAGGGTGCCCTCGTAGTCCGCGGCGATGAAGTCAGAGAGGAGGAAGATGACTGCCCGCCGACGCAGCGTCGGCTCCAGCTCGTCGAGGGCCGCGGCCAGGTCGGTGCCCCGGCCGGACGGCTGGAAGGAGAGGATGTCGCTGATGACCCGCAACACGTGGCGTCGGCCCTTCCGCGGCGGAACATGGTGCTCCACCCGGTCGGTGAACAGGAGGGCGCCCACCCGGTCGTTGTTGCGCGCCGCGGCCAGCGCCAGCACCGCGCAGACTTCGGCCGCGAGCTCGCCCTTGGTGCGCACCCGGCTGCCGAACCCGCCCGAGGCGCTGAAGTCCACGGCGAACATCACCGTGAGCTCCCGCTCCTCCAGATAACGCTTCACGTACGCGGCGCCGAGCCGGGCGGTGACGTTCCAGTCGATGGTGCGGACGTCGTCTCCCGGCTGGTACTCCCGCACCTCCGAGAACTCCACGCCGCGGCCACGGAACGCGCTGGAATACTCTCCGGCGACGATGTCTCGCACCAGGTGGCGGGTGGTGATCTCGATCCGCCGCACCTCGTGCGTGACCTCCTCCGGCGTCATGGCACCGGCACCGCCTCGAAGATCCGGAGCAGCAGCGCGTCCGCCCCGATGCCATCCGCATCCGCCCGGTACGTCAGGATGATCCGGTGACGGAGCACGTCGAGGCCCAGGGCCTTGATGTCGTCCGGCGTCACGTAGGCCCGGCCGCGGATGAAGGCGTGCGCCTTGGCGGCGCGGAGCAGGAAGATGGCGGCCCGGGGCGAGGCCCCGAACTCCACCAGCGGGGCCAGCTCGCCGAGCCCCGCCTCGGCGGGCCGCCGGGTCGCCGCCACCAGGTCCAGCACGTACTCCTTGATCCGCTCGTCGGCGTAGATGGTCTGCACCAGCCGCCGCGCCCCCAGGATCCGCTCCGGCTCCACCATGCGCTCGGCCGTCGGCTCGGTCGGACCGGTCATCCGGTCGAGCACGGCACGCTCCTCCTGCCGCTCCGGGTAGGTGACGACCAGCTTGAACATGAAGCGGTCGACCTGGGCTTCGGGAAGCGGGTAGGTGCCCTCGTGCTCGATCGGATTCTGGGTGGCGAGCACGAGGAAGAGCTCGGGCAGCGGAAATGTCTTCCCGCCGATCGTCACCTGCTTCTCCTGCATCGCCTCCAGCAGCGCGCTCTGCACCTTGGCCGGCGCCCGGTTGATCTCGTCGGCCAGCAGCAGGTTGGTGAAGATCGGCCCCTGCTGCACCGTGAAGTCGCCGCTTCGCTGATTGTAGATCATGGTGCCGATCAGGTCGGCCGGCAGGAGGTCGGGAGTGAACTGGATCCGATGGAAGCCGGCCGCGATGCTGGCTGCGAGGGTCCGCACCGAGAGCGTCTTGGCGAGCCCCGGCACGCCTTCCAGCAGCACGTGCCCATCGGCCAGGAGACCGATGAGCAGTCGCTCGAGCATCACCCGCTGGCCCACGATCACCCGGCCGAGCTCGCGCATGAGCTCGCCCACCAGCCGGCTCTCCCGCTCGATCAGCGCGGCATCCGGCACGCCCGGCGCCGCGCGGGGATCGGCCGCGAATCGTTCGGGAAGCGATGGCATGGGAAGAAATCTACTACGGCCACTCCACCAGCGGTGCGGGGGCCGCGGGGAGCGGCGCGCCGATGGTCACCGTCGCCGGTGCAAACACCTCGCTCCGCCGCCTGCGCTCGACCGCCGCGCTCCACACGTACTGCCGCCCGTCGTAACGCGCCCCGGAGTACCAGAAGGTGATCGCGTCCGTCAGCGGCTCGTAGGCGAACGTCGTCCGGTAGACGATGTCCTCGAATTGCGACACGGTCCCCTTGGCCAGCACCGGCTGTGGCAGCGCCTGCCAGGTCACCCCGTCGTGACTAGTCGCGAGGAACACGGCGGGCGTGGTGCACGAGCCGGAGGTCTTCCCGTTGTACACCGCCCAGAACTCGTCCCGGCTGGGGATCCACTGCACGTCGATGTGCCAAGCCCAATAACCGGGCTGGGCCAGATCGACCGTCGTAGGCGTCCCCCAGTGGAGCCCATCGCTCGAGCGTCGGAGCTCAACGCTGGTCGTCGTCGCGCCGCAGCCGGTGGGGCCGCCGTTGACCGACCACATCCACCACTCATCCGCCGACCGGCGGACTACCGTGGGGGAGATAAGCCCGTGATTGGGCACCCGGACCAGCTCCGCCGGTGCGCTCCAGGTCACGCCGTCCGTGCTCCGCACCAGCTGCACGATGTTGTCGGTCGTCACCTGGCGATAGTAGAGCCACAGCTCGTGGGTCTCGGACAGATACACCAGGTCGGGATCGGAGAGATAGCCCAAAGTGGGCCGCACTACCGGGTTCGGGCTGCCCGTTGTGAGATGCCAGTGATCGAGGGACCCGCCGCCGAACAGCGACGGATTTTCCAGGTGCGCGTCGCCGAACGGGTACGGGGTGATCGCCAGGTGATGCGGCGCTCCCGTCCCCACCGGTGACGCGGCGTAGTCGGGATGCACCACCTGACCGGAGCCGTCATAGGTGGGAATCTCGAGTTGGCGGATCTGGTCGAACGGCAGCGCGTCGGGCGACTCCGCTACCGCGGTGAACACAACCGGTGCGGCGCCGGAAATTCTGGCGACCGCGGTAACCGTCCCCGCCATCAGGCCCAGGGTCCAGGTTGACCGCGCCTGGCCCTCGGCGTCGGTGATCGAGGACTCGGGAGACACAGTGCCGGCGTCGGCGCGCCACGAGACCGTGACTCCCGGCATCGGCTCTCCTGCCGCGTCCACCACTTTGACGACGAGGGGCGCGGGCAGCGCGTGCCCGGCGAACGCGACCTGCCCGTTGCCGTCGGCCACCCGCACTTCGGCCGACTGCGGTGGCTCTACGTTTCCGGCGTCCCGGCATGCAACGGAGGAGGCGAGCCACAGCAGCGGCGCGATGCGCGCCGGTGTTCGGAAGAACAGAGAGAATGACATTGACCAGTGACAGACGCCGCTCCGCGTTCGGTTGTGACAGCCGAAACTCTCGACGGCCCGCCGAGTCCATCACCAGCCCTCGGCGACCTGGCGCACGCCCGCGCGTATCGGATGGCGGGTGTCGGGCGGTTCGGTGGACTCGAGCGGCGGGTACGGACCGGCTGGGTTTTGGAGTGTCGCGCTGGACGACAACAGTCAGGTGGGCGTCTTGGTCAACAGCTACCTGCGTAAACCGGATTCGTGCGGATCTATGGCGGGGGATAGAACAGCGGGAGCCCGACCCGAATCAGGCCGGCATTCTGGCGGTCGCCGAGTAGTTCCTACGCCGGGCCGTTGAACGCCGGATCGGTTGCCCGCGTCCGGAGGTCGGTTTCGGTGCCGCGGTACCACCCACCCCGGAACTCGAAGTGCTGGCCGTCCAGGATGCGGCTATTGAGCGCGTCGGTCCCCTGCTGCTGCACCTGCCACAGCAACACCTTGGCCCCCATTTCCGCCGCGGTCTCCCAGATGCCCGCCACCAGAGGCGGATAGAGATCGGCGTACTCGGCCTTCAGTCTGGCTTCGCGGGCCGTGAACTCCATGCCAGCCTCCGGGGGACGACGTTGGTCATTAGCCCCCAACGACGCGAGGGCAGGCCAGCAGGATAATGCAGCCCGGTCGGCAGAGCCACCAGGGGGCGGGGGGGGTCGCCCCTCCCGGTCCCCTCCGAACCAGGCCAATTTACGGCCCCATGCGCATTGCCGTGGTGTTCGACACACCGTACGACGGGTGGGGCTCCCCGGAGCACGAGCGCCAGATGGCGACCGAGGTCGCGGCCTGGAAGCACGATGAGCCGGAGATGGAGTACCAGATCGCCGACGCGCTCCGGGTTCGCGGCCATGAGGTCTTCCTGATCGGAGTGCGCAACGATCTGCAGTACCTGGTCGGCTGTCTGGAGGAGATGCGGCCGGACCTGGTCTTCAATGCGGTCGAGGCGTTCTGCGGCAACCCCGGGCTGGAGTACATGATCCCCGGGATGCTCGAGGCCAAGGGCTACCACTACAGCGGGGCACCGCCGCTCGCGCTCGCCGTCTCCCGCAACAAGGCGATGAGCAAGAAGGTCCTGGCGTATCACGGCATCCGGGTGCCCGGGTTCGTGACCTACCGTCCGGGTGAGTCGGTGGAGGGTTCGCCCAAGCTCCCTTTCCCCCTCATCGTCAAGCCGCTCCAGTCCGACGCCTCCGCCGGTATCGCCCAAGCCTCCGTGGTCCAGGACGAAGCGGCGCTGGCCGAGCGGGTGCAGCTGGTCCAGGACCGGTTCCACCAACCCGCGATCGCGGAGGAGTTCGTCCAGGGACGCGAGCTCTACGTGAGCGTCCTCGGCAACGGGGACGCGCTCACCATGCTGCCGATCACCGAGATGGTCTTCGACCAGCGGCGCACCCGGCCGGAGGAGCGGATCGCCACGCAGTTCGCTAAGTGGGACGAGGACTACCGCACCCGGAAGGGGATTCGGAACGTCTTCGCCCGCCCGCTGTCCCGGGTGACCCGCGAGCGCATCGAGTCGATCTGCCGCACTGCCTTTCGCGCGCTCTGGCTCCGGGACTACGCCCGGCTCGACATCCGGCTCGCCCCGGACGGCGAGATCTGGTTCCTCGAGGCAAACGCCAATCCCTTCATCAGCTACGGGCACGACATGGCGAACGCGGCCCACAAGGCGGGCATGGATTACTACCAGTTCATCCAGCGTCTGGTCGACGAGGCGATGGCGCGCGATGCCGCCCGCTAACCGCCGCCGACCCGCGCGCCGTGCCGAGCTCCGCTGCGTCTGCGGGCAGGCGCTCAAACGCTATTGGGCCCACTGCCCCAACTGCAGCCGCACCCTTCAATGGCGTGATCTCGGCAACGTGACCGGGGCGGAGTGCTATAACTGCGGCTGGATGGTGTCGGACAAGTCGTCCTACTGTCCCTGGTGCGGGGTGGACATCTTCGAGGAGGGCTACTCGGCCGAACAGCCGCTCAAGGCCCCCAAGGGCTTCCGGATGGACGCGCGCTGCGACTGGGGCTGCGGCGGCGGGGTGCAGTACCCCATGAGCTTCTGTCCCTGGTGCGGCCGGGCGCAGTCGTGGAACTACGACGATCAGTTCGAGGGCGAGTGCCCTCACTGCACGCGCGGGGTGGACGACTGGATGAACGCCTGCCCCTGGTGCGGCAACGACGCCACCGGCCGGGACTTGATTCCCCGCGCGCTCACCCGGGTGCGCCGGCTGCTGCTGGTGTCCCGGATTCGCGACTGGGGCTACCGCGTGCTGCTGCGGCCGGGCGTCTCGGGAGTGGATCCGCGCTACCCCAAGGCGGTCGAGATCGAGCAGAGCTACGTGGTGGGCAAGCGCCGGCGGGAAGAGATCCCCTGGACCATGCTGGTCGGGCTTCTCACCCACGAGTTGGGCCACAGCTTTCTCTACCAACATTGGGACTGGACCCGGAGCCGGCGATTCATCCGGGCGTTCGGCGAGGTCGACAAGGCGTACCGGGGGATGGACAACACCTGGGTCTACTTCCAGCGCCGCCGGGTGGCCATCGCCCCGCGCGACTTCGTCAGCGCCTATGCCGCCAAGCACCCGCAGGAGGACTTTGCCGAGACCTTCCGGTTCTACGTTACCCGGCGAGGCCGGCTGAGAGACCTGTTCGCCGAATTCGGGCAGAAGCGGAAGGGTGTGATTCTGTACGAGAAGTTTCTGGTGCTGCACGACTTTGTGCGGGCGTTACGGGGATGGGGTTAGGGGGGCGGGGGGCTGGGGAGGCTCGCTCCGGTCACAACGGGGGGGGCTGGGGAGGCTCGCTCCGGTCACAACAGGCCGCCCGGGGGGGCACGTCGCACGAGGAGATCACACGGCCTGACTCCCTGCGCGAGCCTCCCCAGCCCCCCAGGCACGCGCAGTGCGCGTGAGCGCGGCGGGTGCCGCGCTGGTACAGTGGTGGGCGCAACAGCGTGGCGCGAGGCTCGGGTGGGACGTGCCCGCGGGCGCCGATGCTCGGGCGCAGGCGGCGGGCGGGGATCGCGGAGGGAGTCAGGCCGTGTGATCTCCGTCGAGCTACGTGTCCCCGGGGGCGGCCTGTGGTGACCGGAGCGAGCCCCGCCCGTCGCCTGCGCCGGCCCCCCGACCCGCCGCCGGAGCCGGCCCCCCGACCCCGCTGGCCGCAGCCGCCGATGCTCCGACTCTCCCCGGCCGCGTCCGGCAGCGGATCACCCGTCGGCCAGAACCACGGCGGCCGCGTTCCGCCCGTTGATCCCGATCACGCTCCCACCCGGGTGGGTTCCGGCCCCGCAGAGATACACCCCCGGCATCGGCGTCCGCGCCTGCAGCCGGCGATCCCACATGTACTCCGGCAGAATCTCCCCCTGGAAGATGTGCCCACCCGTGAGCCCCACTCGCTGCTCAATATCGGGCGGACCCAGCACCTCCATCGCCAGGATCGCCTCGGGCAGGTTGCTGCAGAAGCGCGCGATCGACTCCACGACCACTCGCCCCACTTCCTCCCGCCGCGCCTCCCAGCTTCCGTCCCGAAACCGATACGGCACGTACTGCGCGAACACGCTGAGCGTGTGGACCCCCGGGGGCGCCACGCTGGGGTCGAAGACCGTCTGCAGATAGAGCTCGTTCCAGGTCCGCGGCGGAAGCAGCCCCGCGTTGGCGGCCCGGTGGTGGCTCCGCCACTCGTCCTTGCTGAGTGGCGTGTTCACCTGGCCGGTGTGGTGCGGCTCGCACGTGCCGGGGCGGGCCGTGAAATCGGGCAGCTCCCGCAGCATCATGTTGACCTTGACGGTGACCCCCTCGATCGGCACCGCCAGCACCTGGCGGGACCACGCCGGATCTGCCGCACCGTCCAGCAGCGACAGGGTCATGCGCGGGTCAGCATTGGAGACCACTCGCGGCGCCTGAATCAGCTCGCCGGACGCGAGCTCCACGCCTTCTCCCGGTCGGATCCGCGCGACCGGAACCTGGGTGGCGATCACCGCCCCCGCTTCCCGGGCGATGTCGCAGAGCAGGAACGAGATCATTCCCATGCCGCCGGCGACGTAGCCCCAGGTTCCCGGCATCCCGTCCATCCGGCCCGAGGCGTGGTGATAGTAGACCGAGGCGGTGCCCGGATCGTGCGGGCTGGCGTTGGTGCCGATGATCCCCTGCCCCAGGTAGGCCAGCTGCATCCGCTCGTCCGCGAGGTAGCGCTCCACCAGCTCCACCATCGACCACTCGAAGAGCAGGCCACGCGCTTCGGCGTCCCCCCGAAGCCGGCGCTCGATCTCCTCCCGGCGCGGCGCGGGGTCCGCCCAGAGATCGCCGTCGCCCTCGGGACGGAGCGCGTCGCGGAGCCGCCGCTTCACCGCCTGCATCGCCCGCCAACCGGAGAGGTCGCCCGGGGCGAAGAGGCGGATCTCCTCCTCGCAGCGGGCGTCGTCGTTCCACAGCTGGATGCTGCTCCCGTCCTCGAACGGAACGAACAGCCCGCCCGCTGCCGGCGTCCAGCGGAACCCATGCCCCGGCAGATCGAGCTCCCGCATGACCAGCGGATGCAGCAGACCTACCACGTACGCGCAGGGCGACATCCGGACCCCGGGCCAGGGCTCCTCCAGCGTGCAGGCGCCGCCCACGTTTGCCCGCGCCTCCAGCACGAGCACTCGTCGGCCGGCGCGGGCCAGATAGGCCGCGCAGGCGAGCCCGTTGTGCCCGGCCCCCACCACGATGACATCCCACGGCCGCGCGGCCAGCTGACGCACCGGCTCGGGCAGACCGATCCGGCCCAGGACGGCGGCAGTGGGACTCGCGCGCAGGGCTGCGCCCACCGGGATCAGACTCGACCGGCCAGCGTGAGCACGCCCCAACCCAGCAGCGCCGCCCCCGCCACACGGCCCACCACCCGGCCCCCCGGCACCACCTTCTCCACCAGCACGAATCCCGCGATCGCCGCGATCCAGAGCAAGTTCATCACGCCGGCCACGAAGAGCAGCGCCATCAGCAGCCAGCAGCAGCCTACACAGTGACTGCCGTGGCGGAGACCCATCGTGAGCGCGCCGCCCGGTCCCTCCCGCCAATCGGCCGCGAAGACTCCCAGAGGCGAGCGGCAATGGGTGAGGCACATGCCCTTGAGCGGAAGCCACTGGTACAGCCCCGCCGCAATGAGCAGCCCCCCGCCCAGCAGCGGGCTCGCACTGGTCATCGCCGGGGAGAGCAGCGCGGCGCGGTGCAGCACCCATTGGGCGGTGGCCGCGACGATGGCGAAGGCCGTCCAGGCGAGCAGATAGCCCAGCGTGAACCAGCCGGCAGAGACGGCCGGGAGGGACCGAGCGCGCCGGCGGCGAGAGACGTCGGCGTACTGCACAATGGCTGGCGTGGCGGAGGGAATCATCATGGCCACCATCATGACCGTCCACATCGTCACCAGCCAGCCGAGCTCCTCGATGCTCCAGCCGGCGGCTCCCATCGGCATGGACATCTCCATCCGCGGCACCGCGAGGCGTACGATGTATACCCACGCCAGCGCGGCGAGCCCGAGCAGCCCCAGGGCCATGATCACCCGTTCCCGCCGGAGCGCTGCCTGGAGCACGTTGCTACCGCTTGTTGGGCCAGCCATGGACTCGAATCCGGTCCGGCTTCCGGGCCGTCGCCGGGGCGGCCGATTCCGAACCAGCGGTTGCATGGGTCATGTGGCTCCTCTTGAATTCAGAATCGCGCGGCAGGTGCGGGACACCCCCCGCCTGGGGCTCAACCAGGTGACCCGCTATCGTAAGCCGGAAGGGTTCCCCGCGCCACCTGGGCGGCCCCAGACGAGCGCTTCCGGCGAACTCCACCGGATCACGGTGACCTATGACCGACCGCCTCTACTACACCGACGCTTACCTTACCTCATTCGAGGCCACCGTCCTCGAGCTCGCGGACGGAGGCCGGCGGGCCTACCTCGATCGCACCGCCTTCTATCCCGCCTCCGGCGGCCAGCCGTGCGACCGGGGGTGGCTGGACGAGATCGAGGTCGTCGACGTAGTGGACGAGGGCGAGCGGATCGCGCACCTGCTGGCTTCAGCAGTCGCCGAGGGCCCTGTTCGGGGACGGATCGACTTGCCCCGCCGCTTCGACCACATGCAGCAGCACACCGGTCAGCACCTCCTCTCGGCAATCCTCGCGGAGCTGTTCGGCTGGCAAACGCTGAGCGTCCATTTCGGCCGGGAAAGCGCCACGCTCGATCTGGACGCCGAGTCGGCCGGCCACGAGCAGATCGTGGCGGCGGAGATCCGCGCCAATGAGGTGGTGGTCGAGAACCGGCCCGTCCGGGTGAGCTTCGAGGAGGCTTCCACCGCGGGTGGACTCCGGAAGCCGGCCGCGCGGGCCGGCACTTTGCGCATCGTGAGCATCGAGCGACTCGATCGCAGCGCCTGCGGGGGGACCCATGTGCAGGCCACCGGCGAGATCGGCTCCATCCTGATTCGCAAGGTCGAGCGGGTGAAGCAGCACACGCGCCTGGAGTTTCTGTGCGGAGGGCGCGCAGTCCGAGCCGCCCGGAGCGATCTCGATCTGCTGACCCGGATCGCGACCCTCCACTCCGCGCTCGCCGAGGAAGTGCCTGCCCTGGTCGCGGCTCAGCGGGCGGAGCTCAAGCAGGCGGTGGCGGCGCGGCGTGAGCTGGAGCAGGAGCTGAGCCGGTACCGCGCCCGCGAGCTGTATCAGGCGGCTCGGCTCCGGCCCGATGGCATCCGGGTGACCCTGGTCCGCGAGGAGACCGGCACCGCCGAACGGCTTCGGCCGCTGGCTCAGGCGTTCGGAGCGCTTCCGCGAACGCTCTTCATCGGAGTGGTAGAAGACCCGCCGACGATCCTGCTCGCGTCCTCCGAGGACTCCGGCATCGATGCGGGACGGACGCTGCGGGCGGAGCTGGAACGGGTGGGTGGGCGGGGTGGTGGATCGGTGCGGCTGGCGCAGGGCAGCGGGAAGGATCGAGAGGGACTCGAAGCCGTGGTGGGGGCGCTCGCGGCACCCACCGGCTGACTCGGCGGCGCTACTCTTCCGCCTTCGTGCTGGTGCCGCCCATTTGGGTCTCCAGCATGCCGCTCAGGGTCACGCCCTCGGCGCCGAGCAGCCGAAACATCTCCCACTCGGCGGCCCGCGCGGCGTGAATCCGGCGTCCGTTGTACATCAGCGAGATGACCAACACGCCATCAGGGCGGCCGAGGTACCCGGCCAGGGCGGCGACGTTCTCCAGAGTACCCGTCTTGGCGTGCACCACGCCCCGATGCATTCCCTGGCGCAGGTTCCGAAGCGTCCCGGTGCCGTTGGCCGGGAGCAGCATCGGGTAGCCCTGGTTGCCGGGGAGCTGCGGGTAGCGCGCCAGGTAGAGCACCTGGGTGAGCGGGCTGATCCGATCGAGATCGCTGAGTCCGCTCCCATCCACCAGCAGCACCCGCGCCGAGGGACCCACCACCTCGCGGACGTGCTGTGTCACCAGCTCGGGCCCAGCGGTCTGACTGCCGGCCGCCCACTGCAGCATCAGCTCCGCTCCGATGTTGAGACTGCGGCGGTTGACCTCCGTCGCCACGCTGTCGAACGGCGCGGACTCCACCTGTGCCAGCACCGTCGTGGTGCGGGGCGTGAAGGCGACCGGTCCCCCCGGGTTGACCCAACGGATGCCGGCCCGCTCCAGCGCCGCGGCCCACACCACGGTGAGCAGCCGGGCCGGATCGTACGCCACCGCCGAAAGACCCGCCGTCCTCCGGTACAGTCCGATCCTTCCCACCAGGGTCCAGCCACCGTCCGGCGCCGGCAGGAGCGAAAGCCGGCTGCCGCTTCCGCCGACCGTGGTGGCGGCAATCCGGACCAGCCGGTCGACCCCCGCGGGATACGCGCTCACCAGCAGGGGCGGCGAGCCGACGTCGCGGCCGGGCCTGAAGGTGAGCGAGACGGTATTCTCGTGCAGCGTGACCGGCCCCACCGGCGGAGCGTAGAGCTGACCCTGAAACTCGGTGGACCAGGTGACTGGGTAGCTCGACGCCGCGGGTCCGGTGCGACTGGTGAGCGCCAGCGGACCGTCCAGTATTCGCACCCCGCGCTCGCGGAGCCGGCGGGCAAGCTCGAGCAGCTTGGGCCCGTTGCGGCCGGACCGCTCGAGCGTCGGATCACCGCCGAGCTCCAGCGCCCATGCGCCCTGCCAGCGGCCCGAGTTCCGATCCAGCGCGCCATCGCCGACCACTCTCGTGGTGATCCGCGAGTTGCCCCCCACCCGCGCACGGGAGAACCCGGTGGTGAAGAGCTTGGCCGTGGACGCCGGCACCATCTCGAGCTCCGGGCTGGCGCTCCACAGGATCTTGCCGTCCATGGTCCCGACCGCGATGCCCCATAGTCCGCCCGGCGTCCGCTGGACGGTACGCCGGTACCACCCGTCGAGCGCGTCGCGCTCTCCCGACGGAAGGGTCTGGGCTGACAGGGATGCGGTCGTGGCAGCGCCCGCCACCAGGCAGACGACGGCCAGAGCCCGAGTACGTGCTCGGATCATGAACGACTCGATCTGAAACGGGGTCGGACAGGAATATCCGGCACAATTCTAAGCAAGTGGCACGCCAAGTTGCAACCGGTGGCGCCGCAGAGCCTTACGAGTAAACAAACGAAGCGACGCAGAGCAATTCGCCCGACAGTTCCGATCCAGCCGGGCCGGTGCAATCCTTGACGCTCTCAGCTTCTGGTGATACGCTCTCCCTGCCTTCCCAGCAGATGCTGCCCGTTCGCTCGTTCGGCCTCGAGCTCCTGACCCTTCATCCCCGGAGGTGTCCCGTGGACGTGCTGCTCGCACTCGGCATCAGTATCGGCATCCTGATCGCAGGCTGGACTTACGTGGCTCTCGGACCCGGCGCGCTTCCGGTCTGGGCCGGCATCGTGGCGTGGGGCAGTTTCTTCGCCGCGGGCGGAAAGATGGCCGGCCTGACCAAGACCATCGCCTCCAATCTCTCGGGAGTCCTCTGGGCCTACCTGGCGCTGACGGCCGCCAACCGGTTCGGTGGCGGGTTGCCAGTGCTGTCCGCCATGGTCGGGATCGCGGCGTTCATCATGGTCCTGCAGGCCAAGATCTCGCTCTTGAGCTTCATCCCCGGCGCCTTCCTCGGGGCGGCAACTGCCGTGAGTGTCGTGGTCGGGGCCAACGGGGAATGGATCAGGACCGTCATCGCACTGGTGGCCGGCGCCGTGCTCGGCTACCTCTCCGAGGTGCTGGCCGGGGCGATGACCGGCACCGCGAAACAGGCCGCCTGATCGAGGAGAGGCAGCAGCAAAACACGGCGTCCAGGCGCCGTCGGCGGCCGGCTCGGGGAAGCCCGATCCGGCCGCTTGACCGTCCAGGCTGGGCGGTATCGGCTCGTCGTATTGGGCGGTGAGCTGCTCGCCGGCCACGCGCGCCTGGACCCGCTGCGATACCATCTGGGCCACGCTCGCGGGCAAGCCGAACTCGCGCAGATAATGATCCGTGGCCTGACCCACCGACATGATCCCCTTGAGCAGCCGGGTAAACCCGATCGCGTTCTCGACGTGGGTCCCGACCACCGCTTCGGCGGCGCGCGCCCCGACCATCCGGGCCAGCTCGAAGGTCTTCTCCTGATACCGGCGGCGGTAGCGCTGATGCTCGATCACCAGGTCGGGCCGGAAGCGGTGCCAGCCCGCCAGCACCGGGAACTGCCCCAGAGGCGGCAGCGACTCGAGCTCAAGGGCGGTGAAGGTCCGGGAGCGCACCACCTCCTGCATTGCCTCCGGCACCGCGGTCACCTGAAAGTAGAGATCCATCGCGTGAAGGACCGCGATCCGGGAGGCGAACTCACAGAGGAATTGCAGCGCTTCCGCGGTATGCGTCGCGATCAGCGCTTCCCACGCCGCGGCATAGGCGACCCTGACCTGGAGGTGCAGCGCCTCGGGTATCCGGCGCAGCGACATCTGGCTGGGCACCGTCATCTAGGGGGACTCCGGCTGGTGGCGGGACGAATCCGGTCTGGATAGGGCCGGATCCTCTGCCGCAAGCAATATTCAGTCCCCCGGGGGGAACCGGGAGCCGGTCGGCAGAACCGCCCCGAGCGCCAGCCACGATCCGGCCGGCACTCGCAAAACGCCCGTCAGTTTTGCAGGGATTGAGCTCAGCGCAGCGCCAGGGGAATGAACCTGGCGTAACGTCTTTCCCAGCTACGGAGCGACTCCATGGAGAGGCCGTCGAGCTCCTGAGACACGGTCTTGGCGGCGGTGAGGGCCACCTCGATGTCGGCGGCATCGTTGACCGCGTGGTCCCGCCCGGATAGCTCGGCCACTCCGACCAGCACCGTGAGCTGATTGTTGACCTTGTCCTGGAGCATGAGCCGGAGCTTCCGGATCAGGCGCTGGCGGCCCAGCAGACTGTAGCGATGCACCGCCCAGAGGATGAACCCCTGGAGCCAGATGAGATACGTCAGTGCGAGCCCCTGGACCCCCTGACTGAGTTGAGCGAACGTGACGGCGATCGCGATCAACACTCCGCAGGTGGTGAGCAGAAGCTCGAAGTGCTCGGCGAGGTGCGCCCGTAGGGCGTTCTGAATCCGCGAGGGAGAGTGCACAACGAGCCTCTAGCGCAGGTAATCGGGGGAGCACTCGTAGTATTGAGGGAAAGCCCCCTGGCGTCCAGTGGCAGATTTCCGACACCGACAAGAAAACGAGCCCCGCCGATGCAATGCCTGGCGGGGCTCGTGGTTACATCGGGGGCTTCAGGCGGCGAGATCCCTCAGCTTGTCACCGTGCTGCTCCCGGAGCTGTCGCAGCGCCCGATCGCGGAGCTGCCTGATCCGCTCGCGGGTGACTCCCATCATCTGGCCGATCTCCTCCAGCGTCCGCGTCTTGCCGTCGTCTAGCCCGAAATAGAGCCGGAGCACCTTCGCATCACGGGGCGGGAGCGCCGCCAGGGCCGCGTCGAGATCGGTGGTCTGGCTGCTCACCAGGGCCGCCGAGTCAGTGCTTTCCTGGGTGGTGGGTACGAACCGTTCCATCCTGCCCCGATCGTCGGTCTCCCGTACGGGATGATCCAGCCGGACCGCCTCGATGTGGAGCGCGCTCAGCGAGCGCACCGCATCCCGGGTCAGCCCGGTGGCCGCCACCAGCTCCTCCGTCGTGGGAGCCCGGCCCAGCCGCTCGGCCAGCAGCGTGGTGGCGCGGCCGAGCCGATTGAGGTCGGCCGTGCGGTTGAGCGGCACCCGGACCGGGCGGCCATGGCGCGCGATCGCCGCCTGAATCGCCTGGCGGATCCACCAGACGGCGTAGGAGATGAATTTCACGCCGCGATCCGGGTCGAACTTCCGCGCCGCAGTCATCAGGCCGACGTTCCCCTCGCCGATGAGGTCCATGAGCGGGACCCCACGGTTCTGGAACTTTTTCGCCACCGAGACCACGAACCTCACGTTATGCCGGGCGAGCTTCTCTTGGGCCTCGACGTCTCCCTTGAAGGCACGACGGGCCACGGCCGACTCCTCCTGCACCGAAAGGAGCGGAATTCGGCTAATCTCCTGGAGGTAAAAGTCCAGGCTCTCCCGCCCCTCGTCCACCGCCTTGGGGAGGGGGGAAACTCGTCCTCGACGCGCACGCTTCTTGACTGCCACTTTGTCGGACTCCTGTCTGCGGACCCAGCTGATGGTGACAACTACAATTCCGCCAAGGGGTTACGAATTAATTAACCTCTGGTTCCCAATCGAGCCGGCAGCGGAACCTGGCTACCTCTGCACCCTCGTCGACTCAGAGGTCACGATGAATGGGCCCCAAGGATCGTTGCAAATGCCGGCGACAAGACGCACTAACACGGTGACATAACACACCCTCAGGGCGCACTGTTCCCGCCCTCTACCTCGCTCGCTTCGTCCGGCTGGTAGGCTCGGCGTGCAGGGGATCGTCGGGCCAATGTGCTTGGGGTACCGGCCCCGCAGATCCTTTCTCACCTCGAAGTAAGTGGTTCGCCAAAACCCCGCGAGGTCACGCGTCACTTGTACCCGACGGCGGGCCGGCGAGAGCAGATGCAGGGTCACGGGAATCCGCCCTCGACCCAGCCGGGGCGTCTCGGTCATTCCGAACACCTCCTGCAGGCGGACCGCCAGAACGGGGACTGCGGGATCCGAGTAATCCACTGGGATCCGAGACCCACTCGCCACCTGTACATGACTCGGCGCCCAGTCATCCAGAGCGGCGCGCTGGTCCCGGCAGCAGCCCGAGGAGGATGTTGGCCAGATTCAGTCGGCCGAGGTCGTCCAACCGCCGGAATCCCGCCAGGTGCGGCCCGAGCCATACGGACCGCGTGTCCAACAGCGCCCTATCGGAGCAGTCGGTCGAGCTATGGTCCAGCCGGTGGAGGAAAACCAGCCGGTGCTGCAGCCGGCGGGCGTCGTCAGTCCAGGGCAAACTCTCGAGACCGCTCCGCCTGATTCCATCGAGAAGTACGGCGGTCACCTGGTCCGGATCGGGCCCCTGCAGCGGCACCTCCCTCAGAACCAGCGCGCCCAGCCGAACCCGCCGGGTACTGACGACCGCGTTGCCAGCTCGCACGCCAGGCCGCCGGCACCGAGCTCCCGCCCCCGTATGACCATATGGGCAAGGCGCGGATGGAGCGCGAAGCGGGTCATCTCCCGGTCGTGGACGGTCAGCCGCCCTTCGCGATCCAGTGCGCCGAGCTGGCGAAGCAGCAGCCGCGCCTCGCTATAGGACGCGGGCGGGGGCGAGTCCGGCCAAGCGAGCTCCGCCGGATCGGCCACGCCGGCAAGCGCCAGCTCCAGCGCGAGGGCCGCGAGATCGGCGTCCAGGATCTCCGGAGTTTCCCGGGGTAGGAGCTGGTGGTCTTCATGCGCGGCCCAGAGCCGGCAGCACACTCCCGGCCCCAGCCGACCGGCCCGGCCGCGCCGCTGGTCGGTCGACGCGCGGGACACCCGGACGGTCGCCAGGCGGGTCATCCCCCTGCGTGGGGAATACCGAGGGACTCTGGCGAGTCCCGAATCCACCACGATGCGGACGCCCTCGATCGTCAGGCTGGTCTCAGGGATCGAGGTCGCGAGCACCACTTTCCCGTGGCCCGGCAGGCTCGGCCTGATGGCTCGATCCTGCTGCTCCGGAGAGAGGTTGCCGTGCAAACGGGATGACAGCAGCGGGAACACCCTCGAGGAGACGCTCGACCCTCCGGATCTCGCCCGCGCCGGGGAGGAACACCAGCACATCCCCAGGCTCGGACCCCAGGATCTCGCGCACTACCCGGGCGACGGCGGCATCTACCCCTACCTCGGGACGCCGGGCGAGGTATCGAGTTTCCACCGGGTGACTGCGTCCCTCGCTGGTCACGACAGGCGCGCCGCCCAAGAGATCCGCCACCGGTCCGCCGTCGAGGGTGGCGGACATGACGAGCAGGCGGAGATCGGGCGCAGTATTCCTTGAGACTGCAGCGCCAGCGCGAGGCCCAGGTCCGCGTGGATGCTCCGCTCGTGAAACTCGTCGAAGACGAGCAGCCCGATTCCCGCCAGCTCCCGATCGGATTGGAGCATGCGGGTGAGAACGCCCTCGGTCACCACCTCCACCCTGGTGCGCGGGCCAACCCGGGTATCGTGTCGGACTCGGTAGCCGACCGTGGCGCCGACCTCTTCCCCCAGCATCTGCGCCATCCGCCTTGCCGAGGCCCGTGCGGCGAGCCGCCGGGACTCCAGCATCACGATCCGAGCCCCAGCCAGCCAGGGCTCCGCCAGCAGTGCGAGCGGCACCCGCGTGGTCTTCCCCGCCCCGGGTGGCGCCTGGAGCACCGCGGCGGTAGAGGTGGCCAGCGCCTGACGGAGGGTAGGAAGCACCGGCTCGATCGCAGGGGAAGCTCGGGCGATGTCATGGACCCAAGGATAGCAGTTCTGGAACTGCTTCCGCCTGGCCGGCGTTTGCCCTCTACCGGCTGGCACGGACCGTGCGAAACCGGCGAACGTCGAAGTGGGAGCAGCTCTTCAGGCGCGTGAGGAAGGTTGGTGGGCCCGTGTTGACTTGTGATTACAACGGATGGAACGACGCGCCGGAGGAAGAGCGCGAATGGTTCGATCAACACCCCGAGATCTGGGGTGGTCCTGTGCGGGATTCGGACAAGCGTCCCTACCGGGTGACACCCAGGAAAAGGCGGGGTTGACCCCCTACCCTCCCCGCAGGATTCCCCGAATCAGCGCATCCATCCCCTCGAGCCCGGTCTTCTCCGGATCGGGCCACGCAATCCAATCGTCGTTGTCGAACACGATCGAGAGCGACACGATCCCATGGATGACCGACCAGGCCATCAGCGCCACCTGGTCCGGGTCGGTCAGCTCCGTCCGGAGCCGGCGGGCGGAAATCGCTTCGGCGGCGGTACGGCGGAGAAAGCTGTATGCATCCTCCTCAGGATTGCCCTTCTCGACGCCGGCCTCGACCTCCGGCGTGACGGTCATGAAGAGGAACCGGTAGTGACTGGGGTTCTCCAGGCCGAAACGGATGTAGGTCTGCGCAATCCGTCGGAGCCGCTCGATCGGGTCCTCGATCCGTCCACTCCGCTGAAATGCCTGGGCCAGCGCGCGCATGTCGTTCTCGCACAGCTCCCGCAGCAACGCATGCTTGTCCCGGAAGTGATGATAGATCGCCGTGGGCGTGTACTCGACCTTCTTGGCGATGGCCCGCATGGTCACCGCCTCGATACCCTCCTTGACGAACATCTCCCGGGCCGCGTCGAGGATGCGAGCGCGGGTTTCCTGGGGTTGGGGCGCCCTCGTGGTCGGGATCATGGCCGGCTAACCTAACGCTGTTAAGTACAGTCCGCAAGAGGCCCCGGGCGGCTCGTGCGGTGCGTCACCGCCTTACCCGCGGGTTCGAAGTACGATATGCGCATGTAGTTGCCATCCGGCGGAGGCTCGCCGCTGCGCTCCGGTTGGACAGCGCAGTTTCTTTTTTCCTGTTTAGGGGGTTGGATATGCGCACCAAACTGGCCACAGCGATCGCACTGCTTGCACTTGTCGGCTGCAACCAGAAAAATCGGGAGACGGGGGCGGCCGGGAACGGGGACACTACTCGTTCAGGCACCGATACCATGATCCAGTCGAGCCGGATCAAGGACACCACGGTCGTGAAGAAGGACACGTCGATCGACGTGGATACCACCAAGAAGACCGACCACATCAAGAAGAATCAATAGCCGGAGCGGTCCGATACACAGAGACCGGCTGAGCGGTACCTCGCTCAGCCGGTCTCTAGTATTTCCCATCTCGTCCGGGGCTACCAGGCGTCGGTGGTGACTCTCTTCTTGCGCTTGCGCCGGAGGGCGGCAGCGGTCTTGATGGCTCGCGCCTCGCTGGGCTTGACGTAGTGCCGCCGGCGCCGGAGCTCGCCGAAGAGTCCGGACTTCTGCAGCTTCCGCTTGAACAGCTTGAGCGCGCGCTCCAGGCTGTCTTCGTCCTTGAGCCTCACCTCGGTCATTGGGCCACCCTTCGTCGCGAGCGGGTCACGGCTGAGAACTCCGCCGTCTGCAGTCAACGGAAAAGGGGCCTGGCGCCAACGCCAGCCCCCTCTGATCACGTCGGTGATCGGGCCTTGCCGGGCTCCGATGCATTTGGAAATGTACATCTTGGCTGGCCTGGGGACAACCCCGGGCCTGCCTCAGTGCCGCAGCAGGCCCAGAATCACCTCGGTCACGATCAGGAGGATGATGATCACCTCCAGCACGTTGCCTCTGGCGGTCTGGGCCTCGTCGTTCAACATGGCATAGGTGTCCCGGAAGATCTGCAGCTTCCGGCTCAGCCCGTTCCGCCAGGCCTCCTCCCGAAAGAGGGTCAGCGCGGCCTGGTAGATCCGGGCGAGGTAGACGTCGTTGGTCACCTTGAGGCCGTTCTCCACCCGCTCGACCACTTCGGTGGTATCGGCCACCATGGTATGCAGTCCAGCGAGCACGTTCTCGAACCGCCGCACCAGCAGGGCGGTGGCTCCCCGGCGAGCCAGCAGGGCCCGGTCGTAGAGCTGGGGGAGCTCGGCGTCCAGGTACGCGTCGTAGACCCGGAGCTCGAGCAGCTGGGCATTGGCAAACTCGAGCAGGAACTCCACATCCTGGTCGGCCACCAGCGGCTCGGCAACCAGCGCCGCGTCCCAGCTCAAGACGGTGAGATCCTGATCGGTATAGCTGAAGCGCCGGGAGAGGAGATTCCGCCGGGCATCCTCGGTGAGCGGCCGGGACTCGCCCAGCAGGAGTGCGGCCAGCGCCGAGTCGCCCAGCCGTGCCGGAGTGGCGGCCACCCCACCTTCTCGCAACCGAGTGAACCGCCACACGGTGTAGTCCTCCACCACCGGCGCGATCGCCGGCCGCTCGATGGCCGGCCGGAGCTGCGTCACCAGAGCGCCAAGCGCCGGCCCGAAAACGAGACCCAGGTCGGTCCGCTCCAGCTTTCGGGCAAGTTCGAGCAGGTCGGTCCAGGGCGTCCCGTCGGCCAAGACGAAGCGGAGACGCAACGAGATCACCCCGAAATCGAAGCAACAGGCGCTCAGCTCGGCGGTCGTCGCGAGCCCCTCGGCCGGTAGCGGCACCGGGCCGAGGGGCACGGTCAGGGGAGGTTGCGCGATGATGAGCGCCTTCGCCTCACCACGGGTAGGCCGGGCGCGGGCGGGGGACTGTGCCTCCAGCAACCGCGCCGCGTGCGCCAGGTCGAGGGCGTAACCGACGTCGTGGAGCCGGTAAGCCGTGACGGCTCCCTCGACGGCGAGGGTAAGATCTCCCTCGCCGGCATCGCGGTGCAGCGGGATGACGGACATGTACCGGAGAAGATACTCGGGAACCCGCGGTGCACAGGCCCCCTTCCCCGCTTCAGATTACGGCATCAGGCGACGGCGTCGAGCACCCGGAGTGTAGCATCGGTGACCGTGCCGAAAGTCAGGTGGCCAGCCAGCCCGCGGGCGTGGGTCTGCCATGGGAATGCCGCCGGACCAGGCGTGAGGCCGAGGGCGGACACCAGTCCCTCGTCCACCAGTCCCCAGAAGGCCGTTCCGAATCCGGCCCCGCCCAGCCGGCCGACGGCGGCAAACCGCCGCCGGAGCACTCCGTAAACGGCTCCGGTGCCGATACCGATTGCCCAGTGAATCATCGAGCCCAGACGCTCGCGCTGCTTGTCGTCGATGCTCCGGCCCGCGAGCTCAGCGGCCTTCTGGGCCGCTGCCCCGTAGGCGGTCTTGCCGCTGCGGGCCCGATCCTCCGCCTCGCGGGCCTCGGGGTTCTCGCGCTCGTACATGTAGTTGGTGATCTGGCCCATAAGCCAGGTCGCCACGGCACCGGCGATGGCACCCTTGATCGCGGCCGCGCCGGTACCGCCCTCGGTGTGTCTGTTGCGTCGGGACATCCGCACCTCCATTTCGAGTCACCCTGCGCGGACATATTGGTCACTCGAGAGTCCGAGGCAAGTGACTCGGCTCACAGGCGGGCGGCACGGGACGAAAGAGGCCGGCGGGACCGGCCCGCGATCTCCAGCAGGTCGCGAAGCATCGCCGACGCGGTCGGCAGCGGATCGCGCTCAAAGCTGGTGGCGCTGGCACGGCCCGCGATGTCGGTGTGATAGACCACGCCCATCTCCTCGCCATCCATCCGGGCGAGTGGATGATCGAGCGGAATCGCGGTGGGCCTCACGCTGAGCCGGAAGGTCTCCGCCCCATCCCCCATTGGCTCCGCCAGGCAGAGCAGTACGATGCGCTCGCCGCGCGCGACAGCGGCGCGCAGCATTGCGGGGGTAACCTGGGCGATCCCTTCGACCTCGACGTCGGCCACCGCGGCCGGCTGCCGCAGCACGGCGTTGGCGACGATCACCAGCTTGCTGGCAGCGTCCCAGCCTTCCACGTCGAGCGATGGATCGGTCTCGGTGAGCCCGCGTCGCTGCGCCTCGGCCAGAACCTCGGAGTAACTCCGGCCTTGTTCCATCGCGCGGAGCAGGAACTGGGTCGTGCCGTTGAGGACGGCTTCGACCCGGAGGATTCTGGCGCCGGCCAGATCGCGGAGCCCGAGATTGATCGTCGGCATCGCGCCACCGACGCAGGCGCTGAACCGGAGCGCTGGCCGCGAGAAATCGGCCAGATCGCTCAGTGCGGCCAGCTCGGCGTACGCCAGGGCGAGCGGGCCCTTGTTGGCGAGGACCACCGCGACGCCATTTCGCAGGGCGGCCCGGGTGATATCGAGACCGGGCTGCCCGGTCCGGAGATCGACCGGCGTGGACTCGAGCACGGCATCGGCCGAGAGGGACTGAACCAAGTCGAGACCCGACATGCCGGGGTACCCCACGACCGGTAGCGAGCCGACGGAACCGCCTCCCTGCTTGACGGCCAGGACCGCGCCACGGTCGAGGCCGCCCGGATCGAGCGCTGCCCCCGCCGAATCAGCGGCGCCGACCACGGTGCACTCGAGGCCGTAACGCTGGCGGAGCAGCGTCGCCTGAGAATCGAGCACCCGCAGGAAGCTCCGGCCGACGTTTCCGAGGCCGGCCAGGATGAGTCTCACGAGTGCTGGAGCGCTGCGGGCCTGGCGGGACCCTGCCCCGCGCCCGTCCGCTCGATCGCGGCCGCGATCTCATCCAAGTCCGCCGCGGAGAGCTCCAGAGTAGCCGCCCCGATCCAGCCCTCCACCTGCCGGGGTGAGCGGGCGCCAACGATGGCCGCGGTCACGCCCGGCCAGGCCAGCGTCCACGCCACCGCCACGGCCGAGACGGTCGTCTCGTGCCGCTGGGCGATGGGCCGGAGCGCGTCCCGCAGGGCGAGGTTGCGCTGGAGCTGCGGTGGCTGGAACTCGGGTGCTCTCCGGCGCCAATCATCCGCCGGCAGCGCGGCCACCCGCCCCACGTCGAAGCTGTCGGTGAGGATCCCCGACTGCATCGGGCTGTAACAGATCACCCCCGTACCGTGCCCGGCACACCAGGGAATCTCCTGAGCGGCCACGCTCCGGCGAATCATCGAGAACGGCGGCTGCAGCGAGTCGACGTGGCGGACGGCCTCGCATCGCTGCAGCAGCGCGACGTCGAAGTTGGAGACTCCGATGACTCGCACCTTTCCCGCCTCGACCAGCCGCAGCATGGCCGCCCAGGAGTCCTCCACGGGCGTGCCGGTCTCGTCCGGCCAATGGAACTGGTAGAGATCGATCCGGTCGATTCCCAGCCGCCGAAGGGAGGCCTCGGCCTCGGCACGGATCGAGTCCGGACGCAGGACCCGGCTGGGGGAGGCCATGCGATCGCGCTCGTCCCATACCAGGCCACACTTGGTGAACACGAAGGGGCGCTCGCCCGCGGGCAGATTGCGCAGCAGCCGGCCGACCACCTCCTCCGAGTGGCCCAGTCCGTACACCGCCGCGGTATCGATCCAGTTGACGCCGAGCTCCAGGGCTCGGCGGATCGCCCCGAGCGAGGCATCATCGTCCTGCGGTCCCCAGCCGAAGGACCAGCCGCCGCCGCCGGTAGCCCAGGCGCCGAACCCGACGGTGGTGATCTCGAGCCCGGAGGATCCCAGAGGACGGGTCGGAAGAGTCGTGTGCATCGGTCCTGCTCCTCGCGTGCGATGTCGATGGTGGCCATCCAGCCGCTCCCGGCTATATGACGGCAGCCAATGCCGATTGCAAGACGTCGGCAGTCCCGCTGGCAGGAACGCCGAACGACGGTGAGATTGCTCGGCATGTCCCGCATCGCCGCCGCGCTCACGTTGGCGGTCCTCTGCTGGTTCGCCAGCGGCAAGGGGCCGGTTCCGCCGTTCGGTGATCTCCTCGATCCAGCTCACGGCGTCTGGACGCTCAGCCGCAACGCGGAGCCGCCCGCCAGCGCCACGGTGATGCTGCCGCGGCTCGGCGCCGACGTCCGCGTGCTGTTCGACGATCGCGCCGTGCCACACATCTTCGCCGCGACCGAGCTGGACGCCTGGCGGGCGCTGGGCTACGTCATCGCGCGCGACCGCCTCTTCCAGCTCGAGCTCCAGGGGCGGGCCGGAGGCGGAACGCTGACGGAGCTGCTGGGCGCCGCGGCGCTCCCGGCCGACCAGGAAGCCCGGGCGTTGGGGATGGGCCGTGGCGCGGAGCGCCTGGTCAAGGCGCTCCCCGACACCTCCGAAGCCCGGCGGGTCCTCGACGGGTACGCCTCGGGGGTGAACGCGTACGTCGAGCAGATGCGGCCGTCCGAGCTTCCGCTGGAGTACCGGCTGCTGGGCCGGCGTCCAGCGCCGTGGACGGCGCTGCAGTCGATGCATGTGTTCATGCGGATGGGCTACACCCTGGCGCAGAGCGGTCTCGAGCTTCGGCACCTGGCCGCGGCGGCGCGAGTCGGGACGGTCGCGGCGGATGCACTATTTCCACTCCACGCACCGATCCAGGAGCCGATCCAGCCCTCCGCCGGTGAGCCGCGCACCATTCGGACCCTGTTGCCGCCGCCTGGAGCGCCGGACAGCGTCGCGATCGAGGCGCTCCGCTCGGTTCCCAGCGCGGCGCTGGCCCGCGCGGCCGGCGACGACGGGAACGGGCGAGGCAGCAACAACTGGGCGGTGGAGCCGGCGCGCACTCAGGACCATGCCGCGCTGCTGGCCGGCGACCCGCACCTGGACCTCACCCTGCCGTCGATCTGGTATGAGGCCCATATCGTCGTGCCGGGAGTGGTCGATGTGTACGGCGTGACGATTCCGGGGATTCCGGCCGTGGTCCTGGGGTTCAATCGCGATGTGGCCTGGAGCTTCACCAATACCGAGGCCGACGTGATGGACCGGTGGGTGGAGCAGGTAGACGATAGCCTGCAACCGGCGGCGTACCGCCTGGACGGGGCCTGGGCACCACTGGAGCTGCGGACGGAGATCTATCGCGGGACCCACGGCGAGACGCTCGCCACCGACACCATGCGCTTCACCCACCGTGGACCGCTCAGCCGGATCGGCGGGCGCTGGATCTCGACCCGCTGGACCGTGCTCGAGAGCGGGGCCGGCTCCGACGCGCTTCGCGCCGCCGCGCGGGCCCATTCGGCCGCAGCCTGGCTCGACGCTATGGCCCAGTTCCGTGTCCCGCCGCAGAACCTCCTGGTCGCCGACCGGAGCGGCACCATCGCCGTCCGCTCCACCGGGTGGTTTCCGCTCCGCGCGGACAGCGGCCGGGGGGACCGGCTGCGCGACGGCACGACCCGGTCGAGCGATTGGATCGGCGAGTGGCAGGTGAAGGAGTATCCCCACGCCGTCGCACCGATCCAGGGATTCCTCGCCTCGGCCAACCAGGAGCCTCGGGACCCGAGGGACGCGCATCGCTACCTGGGAGCCGACTGGCCTGCGCCCTGGCGTGCGCTCCGAATCAACCGACTCCTGCGGGCGGACTCCGAGGTGACGGTCGAGACCATGCGCCAGTGGCAGCGCGACCCGGGCAGCGCCCGGGTCGAACGCTTTCTGCCGTTCCTGCTGGCTGCCGCGGCCAGCCGGGGCAGCGACACCCTGCTGGCCCACGCGGCCCGGCTGCTCGCAGCCTGGGATCGGAGCTACACACCGGACAACACCGGGGCGATTCTCTTCGAGCTGGCCATGCTGGCCGTGGACCGGCGAGCCTGGGACGAGCTCCGTCCGGGCCCCTCGCCCGGCAGCATGATTCTGAGCGGCCTGCTGGACGACTCGACCAGCGCCTGGTGGGACGACCAGCGCACGCCCGGCCGGCCGGAGCACCGAGATGAGATCCTGAGCGCCGGGCTCCGCGAGGGGTACGAGGAGGCCGTGCGACGGCTGGGCCCTCCGGAGGGTGGCCGATGGCGGTGGTCCCGCGCGCATCGGCTCGATATCTGGCACCTGCTCCACCTCCCTTCCCTCTCCGCGTTGGGGCTTTCGGTGCCGGGCGGACCGTACACCCTGAGTCCCTCGAGCATGGACGGCGGCAGCGAGGGGTCGAGCTGGCGCATGGTCGTGGAGCTGGGATCGTCGGTCCGGGGGTGGGGTACCTATCCCGGGGGCCAGTCGGGCAACCCGGCGAGCACGCGGTACGACGATCGGCTGCCCCTCTGGCTGGCGGGAGAGCTGGCCGAGCTCAGGTTTCCACGGCGCCCGGAAGAGCTGCGCGCTCGGTCGAGCCTCAGACTCACGGCGGAGCGGTGAGAGCGCTCTGGGGAGTGTCGGCGCTCGCTCTCACGGTGGCGCTCGGCACCGTGCTCGCGGGGTGGTGGACAGTGCCAGTGATCGTGGCGGCTTGGCTCTGGCTGGGACCGGCCAATAGCCGGCCAATACGGAGGGCGATGCTGGGCGCCGCACTCGGTTGGGGCGTGCTGCTTGGCTGGACCGCGCTGCACGGTCCGATCGGGCCGCTGGCTCGCCGCGCCGGGGGAATCTTTCGGTTGCCGGGCTGGGGAATGGTGCTGGTGACGCTGCTGTTCCCGGCGGCACTGGCCGGACTGGCGGCGGTCGGCATTGGCCGGAGACCGGCGGCAGCGGGTCGGCGGGGGCATGACGGTGGCGGATGGTGACCCGCGCCACACCGGCCTCCGGGACCAGCCTGTAGCGTGTCGCGTGACGATACATTGGCGGTATGCGGCGGAGCTCTGCCCGTGCGGACGATTCAAGAAGTGTGACGGAGGCAGCAATGAAGCTCAAATTGAAGAAGCTGGAGGAGCAGGTCGTCGTCATCACTGGCGCCTCCAGCGGGATCGGCCTCGCCACGGCCAGAATGGCCGCCAAGGGGGGCGCCCGTGTGGTGCTCAATTCGCGGGATGCCGCCGATCTGAAGCAGGCGGCGGAGCAGATCCGCAACGACGGGGGCCAGGCCATCGACGTGGTGGGCGACGTTTCCGATTTCGACGCGATGCAACGGTTGGCCGACGCCGCAGTGGCCGACTTCGGCCGGTTCGACACCTGGATCAACAACGCGGGGATCTCGATCTACGGCCGCATCGAGGTGGTGACACTGAAGGACGCGCGCCGGCTGTTTGAGACCAACTACTGGGGAGTGGTCCACGGCACGCTGGCTGCGCTGCCGCAGCTCAAGAAGGAGGGCGGTGCGCTCATCAATCTGGGCAGCATCCTCTCCGACACCGGGTACCCGCTGCAGGGACACTACACAGCAAGCAAGCACGCGGTGAAGGGATTCACCGATTCCCTGCGGGTCGAGCTCGAGGCCGAGCAGGCGCCGGTCTCGGTCACCCTCATCCAGCCGACCGCGATCGATACTCCGTATCCCGAGCATGCCAAGAGCTACCTGGGAGTGGAGCCGACCCATCTGCCGCCGGTCTACGCGCCCGAGGTGGTGGCAGAGGCGATCCTGAACAGCGCGGAGTACCCCGAGCGGGACGTGCTCGTCGGCGGCGGGGCCAAGCTGTTCGACACCATCGAGCGCATCGCGCCACGCCTGGGTGACCGATTCAAGCAGGCAACGGCGATCCGGGGACAGTACACCGACCGACCGGACCAGGGCACCGACGCCCTGCACGCGCCGCGGCCCGGCGACGCGCGCGTCCGGGGCTCCTACGAGGGTCACGTGATGCGGTCGAGCGCCTACACTACGGTCGCGCTCAACCCGGGCAAGGCGCTCCTCAGTCTCGCCATCGCCGGCGCGGCGGTGGCGCTGCTCGACCGCTCCGGCATCTTCGGCCGTGGCGACTAGGGCCAAGCCGACTCCGGTCTCGACCGGCACCGCGGCAGACTTCGTCCCCGCGCGAGCGACCCTGCCCAAGCTCCGGGCGGCCGCGGCTGGATGCCGCGGCTGCCACCTCTGGGTCGACGCCACCCAGACGGTATTCGGTGAAGGACCTCCCAAGGCGCAGGTGATGCTGGTCGGGGAGCAGCCCGGCGATCAGGAGGACCGGCAAGGGCACCCATTCGTCGGGCCCTCCGGCCGCCTGCTGGACGAGGGGCTCGCGGCCGCCGGCATCGACCGCCGCCAGGTGTACGTCACCAACGCGGTCAAGCACTTCAAGTTCGTCCGCATCGAGCTCACCAAGCGGCGGCTGCACAAGAAGCCCAACGCGGGCGAGGTTCGTGCCTGCCGCCCGTGGCTGGAGGAGGAGATCCGGCTGCTCCAGCCTCGGGTGATCGTCGCCCTCGGCTCCACCGCGGCTCAGGCGCTGCTGGGCAGCCAGTTTCGAGTCACGCAGCAGCGGGGCAAGCCGGTACACTCCGCGTTCGCGGACGTGGTCATCGCGACCGTCCACCCCTCTGCAGTGCTCCGCGCCCCCAGCGATGTCCGCGAGGAGGCGAAGCAAGACTTTTTCGCCGACCTTAAGGCCGTCGCCCTCCATCTCGACCGCCGGTAAGCATCAGCGGCCCCTTGCGCCACATCCCTGCTACGGTGTTACGTCGCCAGAGTGACCTGCACACCCTCTGATAGGGCAGCGTGCGGGCCGGCGAGCAGAGGAGGGCGTGTGGCCCAGGTCGACAGGTTCGGGTTGATCCGTGCCGCGGGTGCGGTCGTGCTGCTGGCGGGCTGCCAGTCCAAGGCCCCGCCCAAGGCACCGCCGCCGCCTGAAGTGGCGGTGGTGACGGTCAAGCCGGAAGAGGTACCGGAGACGTACGAGTTCTCCGCGGAGGTGGTGCCGTATCGCCGGGTGGAGGTCCGCAGCCGGATCGAGGGCATCATCGAGGCACGGGTGTTCACGGAGGGCGCGACGGTTCGGCGCGGGCAGGTGCTCTACCGGCTCGAGCGGGTGCGGCCGGAGGCGGCGTATCGGAGCGCGCTGGCCCGCCGCAACAATGCCAAGCGGACGCTCGACCGGCTGGAGCCGCTGCTGGCGGACCGGGCCATCGCGCAACAGGACGTCGACAACGCGCGGGCCGAATTCGAATCGGCCGAAGGCGCGCTGGAGGATGCCAAGAAGGATCTGGACGATAGCGTCATCCGGGCCGAGATCGATGGCCGGGTGGGCCGCGCGCTGTTCGACCGCGGTGGGCGGGTCACCGGAACCGACGATCTGCTCACCACCATCGACGTGCTCGACCCGGCGTACGTGGTGTTTCGTCCCTCGGCCCAGCAGCTGCTGGCCTGGCAGGAGAACCCGCGGGGCCGCGCCCTGGTCCAGCCTGGCAGCCGGCTCCGGGTGGAGGTGACGCTGCCCGACGGCACGCTCCTCCCTCGCAGCGGGCGGCTCAACTTCGTGGCGCCATCGCTCGACGCCACCACCGGCACCCAGGAGTTCCGGGCCGAGTTCCGGAATCCGGACAGGGTGCTGCTGCCCGGTCAGTTCGTGCGGGTGCGGCTGAGCGGATTCGTCCGCGACAGCGCGATCGCGGTGCCCCAGCGCGCCGTCCAGCAGGCGCTCGGCCGCCAGTTCGTGTACGTGGTGGGCCAGGGTGATACCGTGGTCTCGCGCGACGTACAGCCCGGACCCTGGAGCGGCAGCCGCTGGATCATCGAGAAGGGTCTGGCCAGCGGAGACCGGGTGGTGGTGGACGGCGCGCAGAAGGCGGCGCCGGGCGGCCGGGTGCGTCCGGTACCCGCGGTCGACAGCGCGGCCACCTCGGAGGCCGCCTCCGCCGGCGCCGCCCGGGCGGCCACCCCGGGAGCGAAGCAGTGAACCCGGCGCCCTCCGCGCCGGCGCCGGATGGCGCCGAAGAGGTCCACTACTTCTTCATCCGGCGCCCGGTGTTGGCGGCAGTCATCTCCATCATCGTGACCCTGCTCGGCGTCTTCGCCATCCGGCTGCTGCCGATCTCGCGGTACCCGCAGATCACGCCGCCCGCGATCCAGGTGCAAACCGTGTATCCCGGCGCCACGGCCGAGGACGTGGCGGAGGCGGTGGCGGCGCCGATCGAGCAGCAGCTTTCGGGATTACAAGGGTTGCTCTACTACTCGTCGGCCAACGCGAGCGACGGGTCGATGAGCCTGCAGATCTTCTTCGACGTCGATCGCAGCCAGGATCTGGCCGCCGTGGACGTGCAGAACGCCGTGCAGCTCGCCCAGCCGCAGCTGCCCGACGCCGTGCGCCAGAACGGCATCACCATCCTCAAGGCGAACACCGATATCCTGGGCGTGGTGGCGCTCACTTCGGCCGATCCCCGCTACGACGCGGCGTACCTGACGAACTATCTGAAGCTTTACGTCGAAGACGAGATGAAGCGCGTGCCCGGGATCGGGAACGCGCTCACCTTCGGCGGGCTCGAGTTTTCGATGCTGATCCAGCTCGATCCCGACCGGATGGCACAGCTCGGGGTCACCACCTCCGAGGTCGCCGCGGCGGTGCGGGAGCAGAACACCACCAATCCGGCGGGCCGGGTGGGCCGGGAGCCGGCGCCACCCGACGTCGAGTTCACCCTCCCGGTCACCACGCTGGGCCGACTCAAAACCACGGACCAGTTCGCGGACATCGTGGTGCGGGCCAAGCCCGACGGCTCCCTCATCCGGGTGCGGGACATCGGCCGGGTGGTGCTGGGATCGCGCAATTACGATCTCGCCGGCCGGCTCAACGGGGCCCCCACCTCGCCGCTGCTGCTCTACCTGCGCCCGGGCGCCAACGCCCTGGCGGCGAAGGAGGCGGTGGTCAAGCGGATGGACGAGCTGGCCCGCAGCTTCCCGCCGGGCGTGCGCTACAAGATCCCCTTCGATACGACGCCGTTCGTCACCGCCTCGATTCACGAGGTGGTGAAGACGCTGCTGGAAGCGCTGCTGCTGGTGACACTGGTGGTCTTCCTCTTCATGCAGAGCTGGCGGGCCACGCTGATCCCGATGCTCGCCGTGCCGGTGGCCGTGATCGGCACCTTTTTGGGCCTGCTGCTGCTGGGCTTCACCATCAACGTGCTGACGCTGTTCGGCCTGGTGCTCGCCATCGGCATCGTGGTGGATGATGCCATCGTGGTGATCGAGAACGCCGAGCGGATCATGGCGAGCGAAGGCGTGTCCGCCCGGGTCGCCGCGGACCGCGCCATCCGCCAGGTGGCGGGCGCGCTGATCGCGATCGTGCTGGTGCTCTGCGCGGTCTTCGTGCCAGTGGCGTTCCTGGGCGGGGTGACCGGGCGGATGTTCAGCCAGTTCGCCGTCACCATCGTGATCTCGGTCCTGCTCTCCGGGATGGTGGCGCTCACGCTGACGCCCGCGCTCTGCGCCTCCCTGCTCCGGGAATCCAACGAGGCCAACACGACGGGATTCTTCGGCGCCTTCAATCGGGGCTTCCACCGGACCATCGAGCATTATGGCGGGCTGGTGGAGCGGGTGCTGGGCCGGCCGCGGACCTGGCTCGCGGCGTTCGTGGTTCTGGTGGGGCTGGCGGTCCTGCTCTGGCGCCGGGTGCCCACCGCGTTCATCCCGACCGAGGACAAGGGCTATTTCGCCATCGCGATGCAGCTCCCCGATGCCTCGTCGCTGCAACGGACCAAGCGCGTGGTTCAGCAGATCGAAGGCTTTCTGCGGCAGGAGCCCGCCGTCCTAAACTACGTCGCGTTCGCCGGGCTCGACGTGCTCACCCGTACCAACCAGACGAACAGCGCGACGATCTTCATTCTGCTCAAGCCGTGGGAGGAGCGGAACAAGGACCAGTCGATCGACGCGATCACCGGGCGGATCAACGCCAAGCTCTTCGGGCTCAAGGAGGCGGTCGGCTTTGCCTTCAACCTCCCCGAGATCCCCGGCCTCGGCGCCACCTCGGGGATCGAGGCCAACCTGCAGAACCGGGTCGGTAAGGACGTCCGGGACTTCGCCCAGCAGGTCCAGGCGTTCGTGGCGGAGGCCAACAAGCTACCGGCGGTGCAGGCCCTCAACACCAACTTCCGGGCCAACGTGCCGCAGGTGTACGTGGATGTGGACCGCGCGGCCGCCAAGGCGCGCGGAGTGAGCCTGACCGACCTGTTCGGCACTTTGCAGACGCTGCTCTCGACGCTCTACATCAACGACTTCAACCTCTATGGCCGGACCTACCGGGTGCAGGCCGAGGCGCAGGCGCCGTTCCGCCAGCGGCCGGAGGACATCGGCCGGCTCTACGTGCGGGGGGGCAACGGCGAGATGGTGCCGGTCTCGGCGCTCACCCGGATCGAGTTCCGCAGTGGACCGACCCAGATGCTCCGGTTCAACGGATTCGGCTCCTCGCTGATCACCGGCACGCCCAAGCCGGGGCGGAGCTCCGGCGAGGTGCTGAACGAGCTGGACGACCTGGTGGCGCGGGAGTTCGCCGGCCAGGGGATCGGCATCGGCTACTCGGGCCAGTCATACCAGGAGCGGGCGGCCACCGGCCAAGCCGGCCTGGTGTTCGGTCTGGGTCTCGTCATCGTGTTCCTGGTGCTGGCGGCCCAGTACGAGAGCTGGACCGTGCCGTTCGCCGTCCTGCTCGGCGTGCCGTTCGGCGCCCTGGGCGCGCTGCTGGGGGTCTGGCTCCGGGGCACCCCGAGCGACATCTATTTTCAGGTCGGGCTCATCACCGTCGTCGGGCTGGCGGCAAAGAACGCCATCCTGATCGTGGAGTTCGCCAACTCGATCCGCAACCGCCAGGGCGGCTCGATCCGGGAGGCGGCGGCGGAGGCCGCCCGCGAGCGTTTGCGGCCGATCCTCATGACCTCGTTCGCCTTCATCTTCGGCGTCTCGCCGCTGGTGGTGGCGGGCGGCGCGGGGGCCGCCAGCCGGCACTCGCTGGGCACCGCCGTTTTCGCTGGGATGCTCTTCGCCACCAGCATCGGCATCTTCTTCATCCCGCTCTTCTTCACCTTGTTCCGCGGCCTCGCGGAGCGGATCGGTGGCAGCCGCACGGCGGCGCCGGCCGGGGCGGTGGCCACGGAGCAGCACCGGTGAGCCGCCCGACGGCGCACCATGTGGTGCGGGTGGCTCTGCCGTTGCTGCTCGGCGCCTGCGCCGTCGGCCCGAGCTATCGACCCACGGCGCCGGTGCCGGCGGCCTCGCGCGTGGGCGGTGCCGGGTCCGACAGCACGGCGCGGCGCTTCTTCGACTCGCTCGCCGCCGCCCGCTCCGCGGACAGTGGCGCGAGCGGCACTGTGGCACCGGCCCCGCTCCAGCTGCCGTCCGATACCACCGCGGGAGCCGCGTGGCTGGATCTCTTCCGCGACTCCACGCTGGTGCGCCTGGTCGAGACCGCCGTGCGGCAGAATCGTGAGGTACAGGCAGCGGTGGCACGGATCCGGGAGTTCCGCGCGCTGGTGGGCGTCGCCCGGTCGCCGCTGTTCCCCTCCGTCACCGTCAACGGCAGCGCCAGCACCAACCAGTCGGTGTTCGGGTCGTTCCCTCCCACGCGCTTCGATGCCCTCCGGGTGACCGGCGATCTCGCCTGGGAGCTCGACTTCTGGGGCCGGATCCGGCGTGGCCTGCAGGCGGCGCACGCCGACCTCGCGGCCGAGGAGGCGGGGCAGCGCGCGGTGCTCCTGACGCTGGTGAGCGACGTCGCGACCGGCTACCTGCAGCTGCTGCAGCTCGACGAGGAGCGGGCGATCGCCGGCCACACGCTGGCCGATCGGCAGGCCGTGCTCAAGCTGGCGCAGCGGCGGTTCGAGCAAGGGGTCATCTCGGAGCTGGACGTGCGCCAGTTCGAGGCACAGGTCGCGGTGGCCGCGTCGGCGCTGGTCGCGGCGGAGCGGGACCGGACCCAGCGCGAGCATCAGCTCAACGTGCTGCTGGGCGACGAGCCGAGGCCGGTGCCCCGAGGCGGGTCGCTGATGGAGGCGGTGCGCTCGCTGACGGTGCCCGATTCCATCCCCGCGGCGCTGGTGGCGCGCCGCCCCGACGTGCAGCAGGCGGAGCGCGCCTTCGCCGCCGCCACCGCGCGCATCGGGGCGGCCCAGGCAGCCCGGCTGCCGACCTTCTCCATCACCGGCTCGTACGGCACTCAGGCCAGCAGCACCTCGAACTTGTTCGACTCCAGCCGAGAGATCTACCAGCTGCTCGGCGGCGTCTCGATACCGATCTTCACCGGAGGCTTTCTCTCCAGCCAGGCGGAGGCCGCCCGTGCGCGCGCGGAGCAGGCGCGGGCGCAATACGAGCAGACCGTGCTCGTCGCTCTGGGCGAAGCGGGCGACGCGCTGGTCGGCGTGCGGACGGCACGCGATGTCACCACCGCGCAGCAGACCCAGGCGCAGGCGCTCCGGCGAGCCCTGGAGCTGGCCGAGCGACGCTACACCAGCGGCGTGGCCGGCTACGTGGAAGTGCTCGACGCGCAACGCAGCCTGTTCGACGCGGAGCTGGCCTTGAGCCAGGCCCGGCTCCAGGAGCTGGAAGCGGCAGTGCAGCTCTATCGCGCCGTCGGCGGGAGCTGGACCCCAGCCCGGTGACGGGCCGACTCGGCACGACCGGGAGAGCCTGGGTAGCGGCGGTTGGCCTGATATCCTGTCTCGCAGCGTCCAGCGCCGCCGGACAGCGGCCGCCAGCGCCGAAGGACACCGCGCTCTATCAGTTCCACACCGAGCACGGCCGGCTCCAGATGCCGGACGGCGTGCGCCTAGCCGTGACCTACTGGCGTCCGATCCCGCGGCAGACCGGCGAGCGGTTCCCCGTGTTGCTGGAGTATCTCCCCTACCGCAAGGACGATTCGTTTTACCAGCGTGACTTCCCGATCTATCGCTGGTTCGTGCAGCGGGGCTTCATCCTGGCGGCGGTCGACGTGCGAGGGACCGGCGCGTCGGAGGGAACCCTGCCGCCCCGGGAGTACTCCGACGAAGAGATGAGAGACGCGGACGAGATCATCGCGCAGCTGGCGCGGATGCCGGAGAGCAACGGCCGGGTGGGGATGTGGGGCATCTCCTGGGGCGGGTTCAACTCCATTCAGGTGGCGATGCGGCGGCCGCCCGCGCTCAAGGCGATCCTCGCGATCGCTGCCACCGACGATCTCTACCACGACGACATCCACTACATCGACGGCGTGCTGCACGTCGACCAGTACGCGCTGGAAATCGACCACGAGAACGGCCTGCCTGCCCCGCCGGAGTATCGGACCGACTCGGTCTACTTCCACGACCGGTTCGACCGCGATCCCTGGATCCTCACCTATCTCAAGCACCCGATCGACGACGAGTGGTGGCGTCGGAAGTCGCTGCGGTTCCACTACGGCGCGATCGCCGTCCCTTGCTTCCTGATCGGGGGCCAGCTCGACGGATACCGCGATGCGGTGCTGCGGATGCTGGACAGCGTGCGGGCGCCGGTCAAGGCACTGATGGGGCCCTGGAAGCACGACTTTCCCCACAACGCCTCCCCCGGACCCCGCTACGAGTGGCGAGAGCAGGCGGTGCGCTGGTGGAACCACTGGCTACGCGGGGCGGAGAACGGGATCATGGACGAGCCCCGGCTCACCCTGTTCGTGCGCGACGGGCACTCCCCGAACGCGGCGCTGGCGACCACTCCGGGGCGGTGGCGCTACGAGGACTGGCCGATCGCGCGGACCCGTTGGCGCGCCTGGTATCCGGCGTCGGACCACCGCCTGACTCGCCAACCGGATTCCGCCAGCCGCGCCAGCGGCGACGACCAGCTGCGCTATGTGGCGGGCACCGGGACCGCCGCGCCCGTCTGGTGGAACGATCCCACCGGCGACATGGCCAGGGACGACCGCAACAGCCTGATGTACGACACGCCGGCCCTCCGCCACACTGTCGAGATCGTGGGCTTTCCCCGAGTCCGGCTCCTGGTCTCGGCACCGGTGCCGGTGGCCGACTGGACGGTTCGGCTGGAGGACGTCGGTCCCGACGGACGAGCCTCGCTGGTGACCGGCGCGCTCATCAGCGGTGCCCAGCGGGACTCCCGCACTTCTCCCACTCCGCTGGCGCCGGGCGTCGAGTACCAGCTCGCGGCCGATCTGCACTTCACTACCTGGATCTTCAGGCCTGGCCACCGGGTTCGGATGGCGGTGGCGAACGCCCAGTTTCCCATGGCATGGCCCACCCCCTCCCCGATGACCACGCGGCTCACCCTCGGCGCCCCGGGCACGGTGCTCGAGCTCCCGGTCACGCCTCCTGTGGCTCACCCCCACCGGCCACCCGCGCGGCAGCCCCGGGCCGGGCCGGACGCGGAGGCCCCCGATGCGCGCACCCTGAGCTTCCACGCGACGCCCGCGGGCAGGGTGACTCGGGACACGAGCACCGGGACGACGATGGTGGATTTCGAGACCCGGTGGGACTATATGATCGGTGCGCGGATCGTTCAGACCATCGAGCGGGAGCACTACCAGACGGAGGACGAGAGCCCGGCGCGGAGCAGCTTCCTGGGAGATGAGGTCCACCGGTTCACCTTTGCCGGTGGACGAACCCTGCGGCTCCACACCATCATGGAGATTCGCTCGGACGAGACCGATCTGCAGGTGACCGTCACCCGGCGGCTCTTCGAGCGGGATCGACTGATCCGCAGCAGATCGTGGAACGAGACGCTGCCGCGCGGCATCCACTGAGCCGCGCGGCGTTGGACATCGGGTCCTAGCGGCCGGTTTCCTCCTCTTCGTCCCGGGCCGCCGCCACGGCCGCGCTCACATCGCAGGCGAGGGTCCGCTCCCGCCGGAGCGTCTCGACCAGCGCCTCGGCCTGCTTCATCTGGAAGGTGAGGGCGCCGGACCGCTCGATCACGTGCTCCACCACCGCACGCTGGGCCTGGAGCGACTCGACCGAGGAGCGGACCTCCATCGCCAGCGCCTCCGCCCGGGCCAGCCGCTGCTCGGTGCGCTCGAGCTGGCGCTTCCGCGCCTCGAAGTCGTGCAGCGCGTCTTCCGCGGCGCGAAGCTGTGCGTGGGTCTCCTGCAGCAGCGTATGGGTCTCCTCGATCTCCCGCCGCGCCGCGCCGATGGTCTGCACGTTCTCCACCGCCCGCTCGGCCAGCTCGAAGACGTGCTTCACTTCGGCACCGAGGGCCTCGACGGCGCCCTGCCGCGCGAGGGTCTGGTCCAGCGACCGCGCCGCCTCGGTCTGCGCCGAGTCCCAGGTGGCGAGCAGCGCCTCGAATTCGGTGAGCTGCTTCTCGATCGTCTTGAGCGCGGTGGCCCGCGCCTCCAGCTCGCCGGAGACGCGCTCCAACCCGCCGGCCCGGTCCTGCGCGGTGGCCAGCTGCTTCCCGATCTTGCGGGAGACCTCCTCCAGTCGCTGCGCGGTCTCGGCCGACTCCTGCCGCAGCGCGGAGGCGCGGGTCAGGTGCTCGGTGGCCTTGTCCAGCGCGCCCTGCCGCTGCTCCAGCTCCTGGCCTAGAATCCGGATGCGCTCCTCCAGCTCGTCGAGCTGTTTGGTCCGGCCTTCCAGGGCGCGGACCGACTCGTCCACCGCGCCGATGCGCTGCTCGGCCCCGCCCACCGACTCGACCACACCGGCGATCGTCTGGGACACCCGTTCCGCCTCCATCGACTGCCCGGCGAGCTGGCTGAACCGTCCTTCCGCGCCGTCCATCCGCTCGCGCAAACTCTCGGTCCGCTCCTTGAGCTCCGCGCTCAAGGCGCCGAGATCGCCCAGGCGGCGGTGCATCTCGTCCACCTTGGTGCCACGCGACTCGATCTCGCTCATCGCAGCCTTGACCTGCTCCACGTCGCCGCGCATCCGCTCGACCGCCGGCTCCATCCCGCTCAGCTCCTTCACTTGCGCCTGGACCTTGCGGGTCCAGGTCTCGGTGTTGCCCAGCCATACCTGCATCTCTGCGTGCCCCTCGCGCAGCCGGCCCATCTCGCCCAGGGCCATCCGCATCTGCTCCAGCCCATCGGACATCATCTCGTGGGTTCCCTTGAGCGCGACGAGCTTCTGCACGGCGTCGTCCAGCTCGGGCTTCATCTCCTGCAGACGCTGCATCCGGCCGGTGGTCTCGGCGGCCACGGCCTCGAGCCGCTCAGCATGCTCTCGCAGGATGCCCAGCCGTCCAGCCTCCTCCGACATCCGCGCCAGCTCCCGGGACAGCTCGGTGGTCAGCTCGGTGACGCTCCGGACCTGGGCCGTCACGGCCGCAGTGCCCTGGCTGGCGGCATCGAGCACCCCGAAGCGGGTCTCACACTCCTTCACCGCGCTGCGCAGGTCGGCCACGCGCTCGCTCACCGCGTGCAGGCCCCGATTCTCCAGCTCGAAGCCTTCGCTGCTCTTGCGCATCTGCTCGCGCAGATCGGCCAGCGCCTGGCGGGCGCCCTGCTGGGCCTCCTCGGCCTGCTGCTGCGCGCTCTGCAGCTCGTCGGTGCGGGACATCACTTTGCCGTGCAGCGCCTGGACCTCGGCGATCTTGGCCTCAACGCCCGCGAACCGCCGGACCTGCTCCTCCTGACGACGCAGCCAGGTGTCGAGCTCACGGTCGAGCACGGTGAGCTTGGAGATCTGGTTGGCCGCACGGTCCACCGCCTCCCGCTGCTGCTCCAGGGCCGTGGTCTTCTGTCCCACATGGTCGGCCAGCGACTTGAGCACGGCGAGCTGGTGCTGAATGGCGGGAATCGACTCGGTGGCCTGGGTCAGCGGATCGAGGGTGCGCTCGATCGCCTGCAGCCGGCGCGACGCCTCTTCCAGCCGGCTGGTGGAGGCCTGGTGCTCCTGGTCGATCGCCTCGAGCCGCGAGGTGGTGTGGCGGTGGGCGGTGAGCGCGTCATCGTGCTGTGCCCGGATCCGGCCGACCCCTTCGGCCATCTCCACTACCTGGGCCCGGAGGCTGTCCGCGTCGCTCCGGAGGCCGGCGATCGGGCCCTGGAGGCTCAGGAACTTGTCGACCTCCTCCCGCAGCACGAGAGCCATGTCGACCTTGTGGCCCAACTCCCCCATGTGACTCTGGATCCGCTCCACGTCCTCGCCGGCGTGGGCCATCTGGGTCTCGGTCCGCTCCTGGGTCTTGGCCACCCGCTCGGCCCGCTCCTCGGCGGCCGCGAGCTGAGCCCCGAGCCGCTCGATTCCTTCGACCTGGCGCTCGACAGCGACACAGCGCTCTCTCAAGGTGTCCAGCTCGGCGGATCGCTCCATGATGGGGGCGAGCGAACGGAGCTGCTCGGCGGCGGCCTCGGCACGCGCGACCAGCGCCTCGAGCTTGGCGGAGATGTTCGTTCCGCTTTCGTCGACGGCGACGACCGAGTCATCCGTGCGGCGGCGACCCTTGAGGAAGGTGACCATGTAGACTCCGGAATTTTTAGCGGGTGGCGTAGTGATTTGACGGGGGCGGACCGGCGACCTGAGTGCAACGGATATGCCCGAGGGATTTGCCTGGGCAGTGCACCCGACACCGCAATCGTCAGCGCTATGCAAACCATTACCGGCACGACGGATGGCCGAGTGGTGCAGGGCATCGCTGTTTCGGGCCCGCCCGCATGGCGCACGCTTCCGATTGCGAGCTGCCCGTCTTCTCGCATGTCGCGGGGCGCGGTGGCCGCGCTAGATTCCGCGACGCACCCTTCACTTCGCCGAGGATGGATTCCTTGACCCGCTTCGCCCGCGCGCTCGCCTGCACGCTCGTGCTCCTGGGGGCACCCCGGGTTCTGAACGCGCAGTCCCGCCGTCCCGACCAGATCGAGGCTCGGGCCATCTTCGCCGAGTTGATCGGCATCAACAGCACCGACGAGCATGGTGCCACGACCCCGGCCGCACAGGCGGTGGCACGCTGGCTCCGGGGTGCTGGATTCCCGGCACGCGACGTTCAGGTGGTGGGGCCCAACCCGGCACGAATGAATGTGGTGGCCCGGCTCCGGGGAACCCGCGTCCGGAAGCCCATCCTGCTGCTGGCCCATCTGGATGTGGTGGAGGCCCGGCGGGCGGACTGGACGGTGGATCCGTTCACCCTGACCGAGAAGGACGGCTTCTTCTACGGCCGGGGTACCAGCGACATCAAGGACATGGGCGCCATCTTCGTGGAGACGCTGCTCCGGATGAAGCGGGAAGGCTTCGCTCCGGACCGCGACATCATTCTAGCCCTGACCGCCGGCGAGGAAGGCGGAGACGACAACGGCGTGCAATGGCTGCTGGCCCACCGGCGCGACCTGATCGATGTGGTGTACTGCATCAACGGGGATGGTGGCGATCCCCTCTCCCATGCGGGGAAGCCGTACGCCCGCGACGTGCAGGCCAGCGAAAAGGTGTACATGGATCTCCGGCTCGAGGTCCATAACCCCGGGGGACACAGCTCGCTTCCGGTGGCCGACAATGCGATCTACCGGCTGGCCGCGGCGCTCACCCATCTGGCCGCATTCCAGTTCCCGGCCCGGCTCAACCAGGTGACCCGAGCGTACTTCGAGCGGGCCGCTGCCGCCGCCGACTCGCCGGAAGTCACCAAGGACATGGGCCTGGTGGCGGCCGGCGATACCGCCGCGATGCGGCGGCAGTCCCAGGCCTCTCCCTTCTTCAATGCCCAGCTCCGCACCACGTGCGTCGCCACCCGACTGGAAGGAGGGCACGCCAACAACGCCCTGCCCCAGACGGCGAGTGCGGTGGTCAACTGCCGCATGCTTCCCGATGAGCGGAAGGAGGATGTGCTGGCCGCGTTGCGCGGTGTCCTGGCAGACACGGCGGTGACCCTCACGGTGGCGCAGGAGCCTGTGCCTTCCCCGCCCTCCCCGCTCACGCCGGAGGTGCTGCAGCCGATCGAGCGCCTGACCGCCAGCATCTGGCCTGGCGCCGCGGTCGTGCCGAGCATGGAGACGGGCGCCACCGACGGTCTTTATCTCAGGAATGCCGGCATCCCGGTGTACGGCGTGTCCGGCGTACCGCTCGACGTGGACGACATCCGTGCCCACGGGAGAGACGAGCGGATCCGGGTCGAGGCGTTCTACGCCGGCCTGGACTATATGAGTGCCCTGGTGCGTGCCCTGGCGTCCCAGGAACCACCACCCGCAAAGCCGTGAGCTACCACACGGAAATGCTCGGTCCGGGAGGATAGTGAGTCTTGTCGCCCAACTCCTGGAGGCCACATGCAGAAACTGGTGATCTCGTGGCTGGCGCTGATCACTGTGGTGGGCTGTTCGGGTGGTCCGGAGCGCCGGTCCGCCGCGACTTCGGACACGGCGAGCGAGGGCGCACTGACGCGGCTGGACACGGCGGTAACCCTGGACACCGCAGCATCGCGGGATACGGCAGCATCCCGACCCGACGTGCGAGCACCGAGCCCGACGGCAAGCCATCCGGTGGCCTCGACTCGTCAGCCGAAGCCACACCATCGGCCGGTAGCCAGGACCGCTAGCCCGCCGCGGTCGACCCCGGTCGTTTCCGCCGCCAGCGACACCACACGGTCCCCCGCCGGCTATGCTCCCGGCCGTGATACGCTGGGGGATCCGGCTCCGCAGCCAGCCGACCGCGCCGATACCGCGGAGCGCCCACTGTCGGACAGCGCTTCACCGATGACAGGCACCGCCAGGGCCTCCCCCCCAGCTCGCGACACGAGTCCCTCAGCCCTACCCGGACTTGACTCCGCGCGACGCGACACCATTACGCCGGTGCTCCCTCCCGGCGCACCAAGCCAGGCCGCAGTTCCACACGACCAGAATGCGCGTACGCTCCCAGCGGGCACCGAAATCCGTGCCGTTCTGCAGGACTCTATCGATTCGCGTCTCCATTCCGTGGGCCATCCCCTGCATGCGGAGGTGGCAGGAGGGGTCATGGACCCCACGGGCGCGGTCCTGGTGCCACCAGGATCGAAGGTCCGGCTCACGGTCACGCGGCTGGAGCCTGCCAAGTCGAGATCAGCCGACGATGGCAAGCTCTCACTCCGGGTCGATACGGTCACCATCAATGGCCAACCCCAGCCGGTGAGCGCCACCCTACAGGTGGTCCCTCATGAGCTTAGGGGGCGCGGAATCACCGCCGGCGAGGCGGAGAAGGTGGGAGTCGGCGCCGCAGCTGGAGCGGTGGCGGGGCGGGTCATCACCGGAAAGACCCGGGGCGCGGTCATCGGTGGCGTGGTTGGAGCGGCAGGCGGGGCCGTGGTAGCGGCGCAGACCGCGAGCCGCGACGTGGTGGTCCATCGTGGGACGACCGTGGTGTTCACGCTGGTGGCGCCATTGGTGGCGGCAGCGCCCTAGCTCCGGGATCGCAGTGAGGTCGCTCACGTCGGCCACAGCACCGGCGCCGTAACATAGGCCTCGCTGGACCGAAATCTTCAGTCATGGAGGAAACGATGGCCAATATCGATAGCTGGAACGAAGAGGATAGATGGTGGCGGAACAACTTCACCTCTCGACCCTACGCAGCCGGTCGTAAGTATGAAGAGTTTCAGCCGGCTTACCGGTATGGGTACGAGTCGGGCGCACATCACATGGGGCGCACCTGGAACGAGGTCGAGCCCGACCTCCGGACCGGCTGGGACAAGTTCACCGGCAAGCCCGCCGGTGGCAGCACGTGGGAGAACGTGAAGGATGCGGTGAAGGATGCCTGGCACCGGGTCACCGGCCAGCATGACCTCGATGCGGACAAGATGAGCGAATCCGAAGTGGACCGCCTCACCCGGGGTGGGCGGCCCCGCTGAGCGACGGTACGATCGCCCCGGTACGACCTTAGCGCGAAGACAATCGGCCCGTCACTCCATCCGAGTGCCGGGCCTTCGTGTGAGCCTGCCCGCAGCCAGCGGTTACTGTACCCGGGCTCCGTCCTTGACCACCAGGCGCACCCGCCGGAGCGCGGCGATGTCCCGCGTCGGATCGCCCTGGACCGCCACCAGGTCGGCCAGGAATCCGGGGGCCACCTTTCCCAGCCGGTCGTCCAGGTGGAAGATCCGCGCGTTGCCGCTGGTGGCGGACCGGAGCGCGGCGAGCGGGCTCATCCCGTCGGCGACCATCAACTCGAGCTCGCGCACGTTCTCCCCATGGGGGAATACGCCCACGTCGCCACCGAAGCAGATGGGCACCCCTGCGGCGAGGGCTGCACGAAAGCTGGCCCGCTTGGCCTTGACGGCCGGCGGCGGCTCCGCCTTCCCCTTGACCCAGCCATCGAAGTATTCGGCGTACGCTTCGGAGGCGGCGAGGGTGGGACAGAGCGCCACGCCGCGTTGCCGCATCAGCCGGAACACCTCGGGCGTCCCCTCGTCCCCGTGCTCTACCGTCTCGACCCCCGCGAGGACTGCCCGGCGCATCCCCTCGGCCGTGGTGGCGTGTGCCGCGGTGGGACGGCCGGCGCCCCGCGCGGTCTGCACCAGGACGAGCAGCTCCTCCTCGGTGAACGTCGGCAGCGCCTCGCCGTGCGGTCCCCAGCGGTAGTCCGCGTAGACCTTGATCCAGTCGGCGCCGTGGCTCACCTGGCTCCGCACCACCCGGGCGATGCCCTCGGCGCCGGTGGCCTCCTCGGCGCCCTGGAGCGGCTCGAAGGAATAGTCGCTGCGGCGCGGTCCATAGCTCCCGGTGGCGACGATGGCGCGGGTGACGGCGATGATGCGGGGCCCCGGCACCACGCCGCGGTCAATCGCGTGCTTGAGCTGCACGTCGTAGTCGAAGGCTCCTTCGGTGCCGAGGTCGCGCGTGGTGGTCACGCCGGCGCGGAGGGTGGCGGCCGCGTGCGCGACGGCTTCCGCCATTCGGAACCCGATCGGCTCCTTCAGCACCTGATCGTCCCAGAGCGTCTCGTTGTAGGGATGGAGGAAGAGATGCGAGTGGCCCTCAATGAGTCCCGGGATCAGCGTCGTGCCTGGGAGCGCCACCCGCTCGGCGCCGGCCGGTGCGGCCGTCCGGTCGGCCGGTCCGACGGCCTCGATCCGCTGGCCTCGCACCACGACCAGCCAGCCAGGGTGAGGCGCATCCGCCACTCCGTCCCAGACGGCATCGGGCGCAAGGACCAGAGGAGGGCCGGCGGTATCGGTCTGGGGCCGTTGGGCCGATGCGGGCGCGGCAAGCCACGCGAGGAGCACGGAGGCACGAAGGGCCCGTGCGATGGGTGTAAGCATGGGGCTAATCTAGGCGGCGACGGTGGTCCCTGCGAGGGCGCTAGGCACCGCTCGACACCCCCGTCGCTTCCACCACGTACGCTTCCATCGCGAAGTACTCCGCCAGCCCCAGCCGATCGAGCTCCGCAGCCGTGCCCTTGTTCCGCGCCTCGACCCGCTGCCAGAACTCCCGCTCATCGGGACCGGGGAACGGCGCGCTATCCTTCTGCGACTGGTGCTTGAAGATCGCCTGGATCTTGAGCCGGAGCTCTTCCTGCGCCAGCGGCACCAGCCAAGTGGCCTCGGTCACCGGCCACTCCTGCCACGCGCCGCGATAGAGCCACACCTCCGGGCGAGCACGGCCCGCGGCCACGTAGTCCGCCAGCGCGCGGTCGATCGCCTCCTTGCACATCCGATGGGTGCCGTGCGGATCGGACAGATCGCCCGCCACGAAGACCAGGGCGGGCCCGACCTCCTCCAGCAGCGCCCGCACCACCGCCACGTCCGCCGGGCCGATCGGATCCTTCCGCACCTTGCCGGTCTGGTAGAACGGCAGATCGAGAAACCGCGCGGCGCGCTCGTCGAGGCCCAGCGTGCGGATCCCGGCCACCGCCTCCGACTCGCGGATGATCCGCTTGAGATCCTGCACCTCGGGGATGTCCACGTCGCCCGGCTCCTTTCGGGCGAGGAACTCGTCCAGCCGGCGGCCCTGCTCCGCCACACGCTGCTCGTCGAGGTGGCGCTCGCGGGCGAGGCGGCGAATGAAGTCGGCGTGCCGGCGCACGTCGTGGTCGAACACCGCCAGGTTCCCGCTGGTCATGTAGGCGACGGTGATCGCGTTCTCGTTGTGCGCCAGCTTGGCGAGGATTCCGCCCATGGAGATCACGTCGTCGTCGGGATGGGGGGAGAAGCAGATGATCCGCTCGCCGCGGGGGAGCTTGGAGCGCCCCCGGATCTTGGCGCCCAGCGCGTTGAAGACCTCGCCGTTGAGCGCGCCGGGCGACCCGGCCCGCGCCACCAGGGCGCTCAGATGATGCTCGGCGTAGTCGCCCTGGGTCAGCTTGAGAATCGCCCGGCCGGTCTGGTGGGATAGCCAGCAGACCGCGCGCACCACCAGCGCGGGGGTCCATTCCACCGGGCCGAGCAGCCAGGGCGTGGCGATGCGGGTGAGGCTGGCGGCGGCGGCTCCGTCCAGATAGAAGGTGGTGGCCGGATGCCGCTGGAGAAACGTCGCCGCGACCTCGTGGTCCACCTCTCCCTCCACCGTCCGCCGCACGATCTCCGCCTTGTGCTCCCCGGTGGCGAGGATCACGATCTCCCGCGCCTCCAGGATGGTGGCGACGCCCATGGTGATCGCCTCGCGGGGCACGTTCTCCTCGCCGAAGAAGTCCGCGGCCGCGTCCTTCCGGGTCACCAGGTCGAGGGTGATGAGCCGGGTGTGGCTCTCCAGTCCCGAGCCCGGCTCGTTGAAGCCGATGTGGCCGGTGCGCCCCACGCCGAGAAGCTGGAGATCGATCCCGCCGGCTTGGCGGATGGCCGCCTCGTAGCCGCCGCAGTGCGCCTCGATCTGGTGGCGGGGCAGGTCGCCCCGAGGGATGTGCACGTTGGCGGGATCGATATCGAGCCGGGAGAAGAGGTTCTCCCACATGAACCGGTGGTAGGAGTGGAGGCTCCCCGGATCCATCGGGTAGTACTCGTCGAGATTGAAGGTGACCACCCGGGCGAAGCTGAGCCCTTCCTCCCGGTGCATCCGGATGAGCTCGCGATAGACCCCGACCGGCGTCGATCCGGTGGCGAGGCCCAGCACGGCGCGTCCCGCCTGGCGATGAATCAGCTCCGCGATCCGGCGGGCGACGAGCCGTGCGAGCTCGTCCTGATCGGTGACGAGCACGGTGCGGATCCGCTCGAGACCGGCGCGCGGGTCGGGATGGGGTGAGGGCATGGTGCGTAGAATAACCGCGGGAAGGGGCGGGACGGTAAGGGCGGCAAGGGCGGGAAGGCTCGTAGGTTCAGGACTTGGCTTCCTTCCTGGCTTCCCAGTCCTTACCGTCCTTACCGTCATTACCGCCCTTACCGCCCTTACCGCCCTTACCGCCAGCATGGCCCAGTCCTCCGCCATCTCCCCATCCCGCATCTTCCTGCTCTCCCCCGCCCGCTGCGACGGCAAGCGCGCCGGGCTGCTGCTCAACCAGCGGGCGACGTTCGCCCTGGCCGAACGCCTGAGGACCCCGGAGGGCGTGACGCTGGGTGAGGCGTTCAGCTTCATGAGCGGTCTCTACTTTCGGGGAAAGCTTGCCTATGCCACGCAGTTCGCCCGCGCGCCGGCAGGAATTGCTGGTGCGCAGGTGATCACCACCAATCGCGGCCTGGTGCCGGTGGAGACCCCGGTGGGGCCGCGCGACCTGGAGCAATTCGGGGCGGTGGACATCCGGGTGAACGAGCCACGGTACCGGGGCCCGGTGGAGCGCGACCTGGCCCGGCTGGTGGCGGAGCCGGCCTTGCAAGTGGTGCTGCTCGGCAGCGTGGCCACCGGGAAGTACATAGACCTGCTGCTCGACGCGCTAGGCGATCGACTGCTTTTCCCCGCCGAGTTTCTCGGCCGAGGCGACATGAGCCGCGGCGCGCTGATGCTGCAGGCGGTGCGGGAGGGGCGGGAGCTGGAGTATGAGAAGGTGAGGCAAGGTGGAACAAGGTGGGGCAGAGTGAGGCAGGGTGGGGAAAGCTGAGCGCAATTGCTCACGACCCTGCCCCACCCTGCCCCACCCTGCCCCACCCTGCCTCACCCTGCCCCACCCTCCCCCACCTGCTGCAACAGCGTCGCCATATCGAAGTAGTGCCGCTGCAGCCTGGCCTTCCCGTCGGCGAGCTCGACGACGACGCAACCGCGGAGCTCGATCTGCTTGCCGGTGCCCGCGAGCGAGCCCTTCGGTGTCGGCAGCGGGCCGGTGTGGGTGCCCCGCCAGGTCAGCTCGAGTACGACCGTGTTCCCGCTCGCCACGACATTGTCGATGCTGGCCTTGGAGTCTGGGAGCGCCTCGGCCCATCCCCTCCAGAGTGTGATCGTCTGATTGGCTCCCTGAACCTTCCGCCCGGTGCCGACCTCGTCGTAGGTGAAGTTCGAGGTGATGCTGGCCCGGACCGCATTCCAATCCTTCTGGTTGTAGGCGAGCAACGGCGCTTTCGCCGCTTCGATGAGCTGTGGCGGCGAGAGCATGGTGGAGTGCGCTGGCATGTGAATGGTCTCCTGGCTGCCGTTCCGGACGCTGACTCAGGGAGCAGCCTCACGTCCGGTCGGTGCAACATGAACGACGGTACCCGGTCTGTCGACCCCATTCGCTCCCGCTGATTCGGCCTTCCATTCCATGGCCATCCGGATCCGGGCCCGCCCGCTGGGATGGTCGAAGAAGACGACCTCCTCCAGCGGCCCGGGATCAAGCTTCCGGTAATCGGCCAGCTTGAGGGCGACGAGCGCGAAGCCGTCCGGCTGCCGGGCCGCGTTCAGCCCGAAGATGTCCGCCGCCGTCTCGCTGGTCCGGCTGAAGGTGTTGGTGACGGGTGTGAGCAGGAACAGGTAGGTCGAGAACAGCAGCACCATGAGCGGCAGCCCGGCCACGTCGTCGGGTGACCGGACACCCCACCGCTCGCCCCAGCGAGCCGTGGCCCAGGCGAAGCCGGACCGCAGCAGAGCGAAGCCCACCACGATCAGAAGAGTGAAGAACACGATCCCCTGATAGAGGTGGTACAGCACGTAATGGCCCATCTCATGGCCCATCACCGCCTCGATCTCGGGCAGCGAGGCCCGCCGGAGCAGGTTGTCGTTGAGGGTGATGCGCTGGGTTCCCAACAGGCCGGAGACGTTCGCGCTGACCCGGGTCGACTGCCGGGACGCGTCCACCACGTACACCCGGTCGACGGCGATTCCGTTGGCCCGCGCCAGCCGAAGGATCGGGTCGCGGATCCGGGCGTCGGCCAGGAGGGTGTAGCGGTTGAACAGTGGCGCGATGAACACCGGCGCGATCAGGACACCGAGGATCACGAACACCATCAAAGTGCCGGACCCGAGCGCGGGCCAGGCGCGGGGGAACCGGCGCAGCACCGCGTAGAGTGCGATCACCACGACCCCGCCCAGCACGAGCGATAGTGCCAGGCCCACCAGCTGGTCCCGCATCCATCCGCCGAACCCCTGGGTAGCGAGACCGTACGCGTGCTCCCGCACGAATCCGCTGTAGACGGTATACGGAAAGATCAGAACGGTGGTGAGCAGGGTAAATGCGACATAATACAGGAGGGTACGCCCCCAGCGCGGGCCGACCCGGCGCTCGGCCCAATCCCGGAGCCGCCTGGACCAGCCCAAGCCGAGCAGCAGCAACAAGATGGCCGCGTTCAGCAGGAAATCCCAGAGCCGCAGCCAGTAGCCGCCCTGGAAATAGGCGTCGGACTTGGCCCGGGCGGCCGGCGGGACCGTCGCCAGGTAGGCGGCCGTGGCCGCGGCCGGATCGAACGGCACGCCGGCCCGGAGTCGCGCGGCGGGCGGGATCGCGTCGGTCGGGATGGAGTCTGGGGCCGGGGCCTGCATGGCCCAGAGGGGAGGAGCCGCCACGGCGAGCGTGGCCGCCAGGACCAGCGATCGGATGCCGCGGAGACTGCGCACGAGCCACCTCCTGGTCGCCCTTGTCTGATGCTGCACGACACCATAAAGTAGGGGCAGCCGACGAGGCCCCTACGAACAGCCCTTTACTGAGTGTCCGCCTTCCACCCGCAATCCTCGTGGTCGACGACGAGGCGCCGGTGCGCCTGCTCGCCTGTCGGCTGCTGGAGGACCAGGGCTACCGGACTATCCAGGCGGGCGACGGCTCCGAAGCCATCGAGCTGCTCGCCCAGGGCGACGAGTCGATCATGCTGGTTCTCACCGACATCCGCATGCCTACGGTGAGCGGACTGGAGCTGGAGAGCATGATGCGGACGCGCTGGCCGCACATCGGCGTGCTGCTGATGTCGGGGGAGACCACGCAGGAATGGCTCACCCAGGTCGTCCGCGACCGCGCCCTCCACATGCTTCGCAAGCCGTTCACCTCCGAGATGCTGCTGGACTCGGTCCGGGAGATGCTGGAGCATCGGAAAGAGCTCGGCGCGTAGCACTCCGCGCGTAGCACTCGGCGCGTAACTCAGAGTCGCACCGAGCCCACGAGCTGCCGCACCCACCAGGCATGAGTCCGTCGCCACTCCTCCCCCGTGCTGAAGCGATACTGGTACTCTGTCAACCGGATGTATCGCGGCGGTGCCCCGGCAAACGGATTCGGGCCCAGCAGGCTCAGCACCTCCGGGGTCCCCGCCCGGAGCCGATTCGCCAACGATTCGAGCCATCCGACATTTCCCTCCGGATCGAGCGCCGCGAACCACATCTGCCAGTCGAGCCGAGGATGATACGGCGCCACAAACCGGGGGCGGCGTTTTAGCGCGCCCGGCTTGTAGCGGAACTCGTATTCGGTCCAGTGCTCCCCATCCCGGCTCCCCTCGATGACGATCTCCGGACGCTCCGTCGTCATCACCCGGAAGAGCCCATAGCCGTTGAAGGAGCGGATCGGCGCCACCCACGCCAGGACCCGGTCCGGCCATCGGGCCAGGGGCCCCAGCCCGGGAGCGTGCGGCAGGGTGTTCTCGATCTCGCGCACGAGACTCAGCAGACTGAGCACCAGGAACACCGGGCCGACCACCCAGAGCGTCGCCCGACGGGCTGCCGAGGCGTCCCGACCCGCGCTCAGCCGGATGGGGAGCAAACGTCGGAGCAGCTGATCATCCAGCACCGGTACGCAGAGCACCAGTGCCAGGACGTTGAAGAAGCCGTAGTTGCCGGTGCCCGCGATGCTGAGCTGGAGCAGTGCCAGCGCCCCGCATCCGGTGATGCGAAGCGGTCTGAGCCGGGCCGGCGCCAGGAGCATCCAGGGCGCCACCAGCTCGATGAAGAACATCGCCAGGGTCGCGGCCCGATGCACGCCCCCCGGGAGATGGTGGGCATACCACGCGGTCCAGGGCGGCAGCGGCTGAGTCTCGAAATGGTAGTCCAGTGCGGTGGCGTGCCGCCACGTCGGGTCCCCGCTCAGCAGCTTGGTGAGGCCCGAGAGAAACATCAGCTTGAACAACAGCAGCACCAGCAGCCAGCGCGCCACCTCCGAGGGAGCTCGCTCCCACCGGCGGGGCCGCCACTGGGCCGGTGCCCAGAGGAGGGCCAAAAGTCCGGTCTCCAGCAGCAAGACGTCCCACTGGAAGGAAAGGAAGTCCTGGCCCACCACCGAGAGCGAGAGATAGAGCGTCCAGAGGACCAGCAACAGCACCAGAGGTGCGAGCCCCAGAATCAGGAGGAGCGACAGCAGGGCACCGCTCCAGCTCACTACCTCGAGCGCCAGATTGCTCTGGTTGAGCCAGAAGACCGACGGGAGGAGCCGGTAGGCATCGCGCCCGTAGACCGAGTGGGCCCACGCCAAGAACGGCCCGGCCGGCATGACGCCGTGCTCGCCGACCAAGCCGGTGATCTGGACCGCGAGCGAGGCGAACGCGACCAGATAGACGGCGCCGAGGAGCCGGAGGAACAGCCAGCGGGAGAGCAGGTAGGTGGGAGGCTCCGGGGGCCGCTCCATGGACCCAAGCTAGTCGTGCCCCGCGCTTGCTTCCATGCGGGGATTCCTTACTATCTCAACAGGCCTCTTCCCTTCTCCTCAGCGTCGGTCTAGCGAAGGACCGGATGCGCCTCCTTGCCCGAGCGTGGACTCGGCTTCCCCGGCCGGCGCGCTATCTGCTGACCGTGGCGGCGCTGGCCGGTCTGTACTTCGCCGCGGCCCGCCTCGGTCTCCGCTACGCCTCCATCGGACAGAGCGTCTCCCTGGTCTGGCCACCGACCGGGCTGGCCCTCGCGGCCTTGGTCGCGCTGGGCTCCCGCTACTGGCCCGGCGTCGCCATCGGCGCTTTCCTGGCCAACGCTGCCACACCGGTGCCGCTCGCCGCCGCCGCGGGCATCGCCGCCGGGAACACGCTGGAAGCGCTCCTGGCCGCCACGCTGGTCCGGCGGTCGGCCGGCAGGAGGCCCCGGCTCGAGTCGATGGCCACCGTCCGCGCGCTGGGGGCGGGGGCCCTGGTCGGCGCCATCGTGAGCGCCCTCATCGGCGTCTCCACCCTGACGGTGTCTGGCGTGCTGGCCGAGGCGGGCTCTGCCTCGACGGTGGCGGTGTGGTGGACCGGCGACGTGCTGGGGGCGCTGGTGGTGGCGCCGTTCCTCTTCGCGTGGGTGATCAACGGTCCTTCCTCGCTCCCCGGCCGCGGCGTACTCGAGATCATCCTGCTCTGTCTCGGCACGGCGGGCGCGGCGGAGCTCGGACTGACGCGATACCCCAGCTTGCCGATGCTCCATCAGGTGAACTACCTCTACCTGCTCTTCCCCTTCGTGATCTGGGCGGCGCTTCGCTTCGGAGCCAGGGGCGCGTCGCTCATGACGCTCACCGTCTCGCTGGTCGCCGTCTGGCACATCACCCAGGGCACCGGCCCCTTCATCGCCGCTACGCCACCGGGCACCCTGTTCGCCGCGGCCTGCTACCTGGCGGCGGTCGCGGTCACCGGGCTCACCCTTGCCGCCGCGGTGGCGCACGAGCGGGAGACGGCCACCCGGACGCTGGAGCAGCGTGAGCAGCAGCTCCGGGTGGCGCTGGACGCCGCGCGCATGGGCACCTGGTCCTGGTCGACAGCCGACAACCGGCTGACCTGGGATGACACGCTGCGGCAGCTCTATGGATTGACCCCGGCCGAGGAGGTGAGCGGATACGACGATTTCCTGGCCCGGGTGCATCCCGATGACCGGCAGTTCGTGAAGGACCGGGTCCGGGGCGCGCTGGAGGACGGGGGGAGCCTGGACTACGAGTTCCGCATCGTTCTGCCGGACGGCAGCGTCCGCTGGATCGCCGATCAGGGGCGGGTGGTGCCGGGCGAAGGGGGACGACCGCTGGGCCTGACCGGCGTGTGCATGGACGTCACGCAGCGGCGGGCCACCGATGAGCAGCTCCGCCAGGCGCACCGCATGGAGTCGATCGGTCGGCTCGCCGGAGGCGTGGCGCACGAGGCCAACAACCAGATGAGCGTGATCATCGGCGCCACCGACTTCCTCCTGCGACGCCCGGATCTCGCACCCGCGGTCCGGACCGATGTCGAGTCGGTCCGCCGGGCCGCCGAGCGGACGGCCGCGGTGACCGCCCAGCTCCTGGCCTTCAGCCGGCGGCAGGTCCTCAAGCCTCAGGTGCTGGACCTGAATGCCCTGCTGCAGCGGTTCCAGCCCGTGCTCCAGCGGATGATGGGGGAGGATTGCCCGGTCACCGTGCGGCTGGGCGATGGGTTCGGCTCGCTGAAGGCCGACCCCGGCCAGCTCGAGCAGGTGCTGATCAACCTGGCGCTCAACGCCCGCGACGCCATGCCGGGGGGAGGCGAGCTCACCATCGAGACGCTGGCCGCCGAGATGAGCCAGGGAGCCGCACCGATCATCCAGGGAGTCGTGGTCCGGCCCGGGAGCTACGCCGTGCTCGCGGTGAGCGACACCGGTCACGGCATGGACCAGTCCACCATGACGCGCATCTTCGATCCTTTCTTCACCACCAAGGAGGTGGGCCAGGGCACCGGCCTGGGACTCTCGACGGTGTACGGCATCGTGAAGCAGTCGGAGGGGTACATCTGGGCGTACAGCGTGCCGGGCGGAGGCACGACGTTCAAGATCTACCTGCCGACCACCAGCGAGCCCCCGGACCAACTCCCCCGGCCGAGCGCCGGAGTGGCGATGCCGGCCCGCGGCGAGCTGATCCTGATGGTCGAAGACGAAGAGACGGTGCGCCGTACCGCCGCTCGCGGACTGGTCGAGGCCGGGTACCGGGTGCTGGAAGCGGCCAGTGGGCGCCAGGCACTGGACCTGGTGCGCCAGAGCCCGGATCGGATCGCCCTGCTGCTGACCGACGTGGTCATGCCCGGGATGAGCGGGCGGGAGCTGGCGGCCGCCGTCGCCGAGCTGATGCCCGGGATCCCGGTGCTCTTCACTTCGGGGTACACCGACAGCGAGATCGTGCGGCGAGGGCTGCTGGCACCGGGAGCGGCCTTCCTCCCCAAACCCTTCACCATGGCGGCATTGGTGCGGGCGGCGCGAGAGCGCATGGACTCGGTGGAGAGCGCCCGCTTATAATCCAGGGCGATCTCCGGACGACAGCTTCCCGCAGCCACAGAGCAGTGCATGGTGCACGTAGCCCCGCCGGTGGCCCCGCGGTCCGCGCCGCCTGCGGTCGATCGCCTCGCCGCGATCACCCGAATCCGACGCCTTCCGTTCGTGGCCGCGCTGGTCGCGATCGCCTTCGGCGTGGCGGTGGTGCAGGGATACGTCTTCGGCGTCGAGCCGCTGATCCCGCTGTCCCCGTTTCTGCCGCCGACTCAGCCGCTGGTGGCCGTGCTGTTCGTCCTCACCGGTGTGAGCCTGCTCTCACTCCGCACCGGCCTGGCCCGCCTGCAGACCCTGGGCGCCTGGCTGGCGACGGTGCTGGCGGGAGCGGTGGTGGCGGAGTACGTGCTGCGGTTGAGCCTGGGGTTGGACCAGCTGCTCTTCCCCGAATCCGTGGCCTCCCTCTCCCCGATCTTCCCCGGCCGTCCCGCGCCAACCGCCGCCGCCACCTTTTTACTGCTCGGCGTTGCCCTCCTGAGCTCCGGCTCCCGGCGGCACGGTCAGCCCCGGCGCTGGCACACGGCGGTCGTGATCGGCGCCATCGCCCTTCCGGTCATGCCGATCGTGGGCCATCTGCTGGGCGTGTCCGAGCTGTATGCCCTGACGACCGGCGTCGGAACGGCGCTGCACACGGGGCTGATCCTGCTGCTGCTCGCGGCGGGTGTGACCGCCGCGACGCACGAATCGGCCGTCCTCAATCTGCTGGTGGGCCCGGATCCCGGGACGGTGCTCCTCCGGCGCTTCCTTCCCCTGGCGGTGCTGCTGCCGCTCTTGTTCGCCGCCGGCAGCGTGCTGGCCTCCCGGCTCGGGCTGTACGAAGCGCACATCGGGATGATCCTCTACGTCTCCGCGTGGAATGCGATGTTCGTCGGCGTGGCGTACTGGATGGCGGCGGTCACGCGGCGGGCCGACGCCGAGCGCCGCGCGGCCGACCGCGCGCAGGCGGAGCTGGCGCTGCGGGATCGCCTGCTGCAGGCGGAGATGACCGCGTCCGAGACGGCACGCGAGAGCGAGCGGCGGACCCGCGAGCTGCTCGACGTCCTGAGTCACGCGCCGGTCTTCGCCCGCGGGATCGAGGGCCGGATCCGGTTCTGGAGCGCGGGCGCCGAGCGGCTCTATGGCTGGTCCGCGGATCAGGCCGCGCGGGCGCTCGCGCGCGATCTGCTCCGCACCGAGCTGCCGGTGAGCGAGGCGGCTGCGGAAGCCGCGCTGCTGCAGGCGGGCGAGTGGCATGGCGAGCTGATTCGCCGCGCCCGTGACGGCGCCCTGGTCCAGGTCGCCAGCCATTGGATTCTGCACCGCGACCAGGACGGCGCCCCCGACGCGGTGATCGAGGTGGACAACGACGTCACCGAGCAGCGGCGAGTAGAGGAGGCGCTCCGCCGCGGCGAGGCCCGCTACCGCGCCCTGGTGGCCGCCACAGCCCAGATCGTCTGGACCGCGTCAGCCGACGGCAAACGGCCACTCGACCTGAGTCAGTGGGAGGCATTCACTGGCCAGAGCGTCGCCGAGGCCGAGTGGGGCGGCTGGCTCCGGGCGATCCACCCGGATGACCGCGCCGAAGCCACCCGCCAGTGGAATCGCGCCGTCCGTACCCGCACGCCGCTGCTGGCCGAGCACCGGCTCCGGCGTCACGATGGCGAGTACCGGCACATGGAGATCCGGGCAGTGCCGGTGCTGGACGCCCATGGCGTGGTGCGCGAGTGGGTCGGCGCCCATGCCGATATCACCGAGCGGGTCAAGGCGCAGGAGCAGCTGGGCCAGGCGCAGAAGCTTCAGGCGGTGGGCACCCTCGCGGGCGGGGTGGCCCACGAGGTCAACAATCAGCTGATGGCGGTGCTGGGCTTCGGCGACTTCGTCCTCAAGGAGCTGGGGCCCCATCACCCCCAGGTGGGGGACGTCGAGGAGATGATTCGCGGCGCCAGCCGCGCGGCCAAGGTGGCCCAGCAGCTCCTCACCTTCAGCCGCCGCCAGGTGAGCCAGACCCTGTTGCTGGACGTGCACGCCGCCATCGAGGCGCTGGCGCCGGTGCTGGAGCGCCTGCTCGGCGCCGACAAGAATCTGGTGATCCTGCCGCGCCGCACCCAGCACCGGGTGCTGGCCGACCCCACCCAGGTGGATCAGGTCCTGATCAACCTCGCCGCCAACGCGCGGGACGCGATGGGGACGGGCGGAACCCTCTCACTCGGCATCGACGCGGTGCTGCTGGACGAGGGCTACGCCCGCGCCCACAGCGTGGGCCGGCTCATACCCGGGGCCTACGTGCGGCTCACCGTCTCGGACACCGGCAGCGGCATGGATCGCGCGACGCTGACCAAGATCTTCGAGCCGTTCTTCACCACCAAGCCGGTCGGCGCGGGCACCGGCCTGGGACTCTCGACGGTCTACGGCATCGTGAAGCAGCACGATGGCTTCATCTGGGCCTACAGCGAGCTCGGACTGGGGACCACCATCAAGGTCTATCTCCCGGTGGCGCGGAGCGAGGTGCCCTCCGAGCCGAAGCCCAAACCCGAGCCGGCCGGCGAGTGGCTGCCCCAGCTCGAGCCGGCGCTGGTGCTCGTGGTGGAGGACGAGGCCGCCGTCCGCAGCATGGTGCGCCGGTCGCTGGAGGCCGCGGGGCTCACGGTGCTGGAGGCGGAGAACGGGAGGCAGGCGCTCGAGCTCGTGGCCACCCAGGCGGAGACGCCCAAGCTGGTGCTGACCGATATCATCATGCCGGGACTCAACGGCCGGGAGCTGAGCGAGGCGCTGGCGCTCACCCAGCCGGGCGTGCCGGTCCTGTTCATGTCGGGGTACACCGGCGACGATGTGCTCGCCCGCAGTCTGCTGCCCCCCACAGCGCCGTTCATCCAGAAGCCGTTCGCGCCGGAGGAGCTGGTGGCCCGGGTGCGCTCGCTGTTGGCGAGCGGGGCCGTCGCGCGGCGCTGATTCGATGACTCCAGCGGCCCTGCAGGGTCTCGCCCAGAGCCACGGCGACCCGCTGGCTCCGGTGCTGCTCGCGCTCGCCCTGCTGCTCGCGGCGGCGAAGTTCGGCGGCGACCTGGCCGAGCGCGCCGGGCAGCCCGCAGTGCTGGGCGAGCTGCTGGCGGGCGTACTGATCGGCAACGTCCACCTGCTGGGCGTGCCCTGGTTCCGCTCCCTGGGAACCGACACCACCGTCGACATCCTGGCCCGGCTGGGCGTCGTGGTCCTGCTTTTCGAGGTGGGGCTCGAGTCCACCGTGGGCGACATGCTCAAGGTGGGGGCCCGGTCGCTGGTCGTCGCCGTGGTCGGCGTGGTCGCTCCCTGGCTGCTCGGCTGGTGGCTCGGGGCGCTGCTCCTTCCCGACCACAGCAAGTACGTCCACGCCTTCCTCGGCGCTACCCTCACCGCCACCAGCGTCGGGATCACCGCCCGGGTGCTCAAGGATCTGGGCGCCGCCAATACCCGGGAGGCCCGCATCATCCTGGGTGCGGCGGTGATCGACGACGTGCTCGGCCTGGTGGTGCTGGCGGTGATCGCGAGCGTGCTCACCGCGGCCGACCTGGGACGCACGCCGTCCTATCTCGGCACCGTGCTCGTGTTCGCCAAGGCATTCGGGTTCCTGGTGGGCGCCATCGGGCTCGGGGTCCTGCTGTCCCCCTGGTACTTCGCCGGCGCGGCTCGCCTCCGCGGCCGCGGGGTGCTGGTGACCACGGCGCTGGTGCTCTGCTTCGGGCTGGCCTATCTGGCGTCGGTGATCGGCCTCGCGCCGATCGTGGGCGCGTACGCCGCGGGACTGGTGCTGGAGGAGGCGCACGCGCATCGCTTCGCCACCCGAGGGGACGCGCCCATCGCCGACCTGATCCGGCCGCTCTCCCTGGTCCTCGCGCCGATCTTCTTCGTGGTGATGGGCATCCGGGTCGACCTCGCCGCCCTGGCGCGCCCGTCGGTACTGGCGCTCGCCGGTGTGCTCACCCTGGTGGCGATCGTCGGCAAGCAGGTCTGCGCCGTGGGAGCGTGGCGCAGCACGCTGGACGGCCTCACCATCGGCATCGGGATGATTCCGCGCGGCGAGGTGGGCCTCATCTTCGCCAACCTCGGCCTCGGCCTCACGGTCCATGGGGAGCGGATCATGGACCAGGGGACCTTCTCCGCCGTGGTTCTCATGGTGGTGGCCACGACGCTGGTCGCTCCGCCGGCCCTCAAGTGGAGCATCGGGCGCAGGACCCGGGCGGCCGCGGCGGCAATGTAGCGAGGCGCCGCTCTTGTGGCGGCTTCCGGGGACGCGCTATGTTGGCCGGCATGGATGACATGACCCCATCGCGCCGGCGGTTTCTCTCCCGGGTCTCGATTGCGCTCTCCGCCGCGGTGGCCGCCGTCGTCGGCGTGCCGGTGGTGGGCTTCCTCCTCTCACCTCTTACCCGCAAGGTTCCCCGCCAGTGGCGGGCCGTGGGCCAGGCCGAGCTGTTCAAGGTGGGCCAGACGGTGAGCGTCACCTTCGACGACGCGTCTCCCCTGCCCTGGTCCGGCGTCACCGCACGCACCGCCGCATGGCTCCGGCGCGAAGATACCGAGACCTTCACCGCGTTCGCGGTGAACTGCACCCACCTGGGCTGTCCGGTACGCTGGCTCGCAGATGCCGGCCTCTTTCTTTGTCCCTGTCACGGCGGCGTCTACAACGGCGACGGCTCGGTAGCGGCGGGCCCGCCGCCCAAACCGCTCCCCCGCTACCCGGTGCGGGTGCGGCAGGGCCGGGTCGAGATCCTCACCAGCCCGCTTCCCATCGCGTGAGGCCGAAGTGATCCGGCGCGCTCTCGCCTGGCTGGACGACCGCAGCGGACTGGTAAGCTGGCTCAAGCACGCGCTCACCCATCCGGTGCCGCCCCGCACCGGCTGGTGGTACACCTTCGGCAGCGCCACCTTCCTCGCCTTCGTGCTGCAGGTCGTCACCGGGATCGCTCTCGCCACCGCGTACGTCCCCTCCAGCGGCCAGGCGTACGACAGCCTCAGATTCATCAGCGAGCAGGCGCTGATGGGGCGCTTCCTCAGAGGGCTTCACTACTTCGGTGCCTCGGCGATGGTGGTAATGATCGGGGCCCACGTGGCGCGCACCTACATCATGGGCGCGTACAAGTTCCCCCGGGAGCTCAACTGGCTGAGCGGCGCGCTGCTCCTGTTGCTCACCATGGCGCTCGCCTTCACCGGGCAGCTCCTGCGCTGGGACCAGACCGCGGTCTGGTCGGTCATCATCGGCGCGGCCCAGGCGGGGCGGATGCCGGTGGTCGGGCCCCAGGTCGCGCGGTTCCTCCTCGCGGGCGATACGGTGGGCGGTGCCACGCTGAGCCGCTTCTTCGCCTTCCACGTCTTCTTCATCCCCGCGCTGGTCTTCGCACTGGTGGGCCTGCACCTGATGCTGGTGCTGCGGCACGGGATCTCCGAGCGGCCGGTGCCAGGACAGCCCGTGGACAAGGCCACCTACCGGGCGGCGTACCAGGAGATGCTCCGGCGTGAGGGCGTGCCGTTCTGGCCCGACGCCGCGTGGCGCGACGTGGTGTTCGGGGCGGCGATGGTGGCGATCGTGGCCCTGCTCGCGCTCGTCATCGGGCCACCCGAGCTGGGGAAGCCGCCTGACCCGAGCATTCTCGAGGCCTATCCGCGTCCCGACTGGTACTTCCTCTGGTACTTCGCCCTGCTCGCGCTCACGCCGACGAGCTGGGAGGATGCGGTGATCGTGTTCGCACCGCTGGTCTTCGGCATCGTCCTCCTGCTGATCCCGATCTTCAACACCGGGGAGCGAAGCGTGCGCCGTCGGCCGTGGGCCGCCCTGGTGGTGCTCTTCATCGTGGTGACGATCGGGATCTTCTGGGCCGCCGGGGAGCGGGCCAAGTGGTCACCCGACTTCTCGGCCGCGCCGCTGTCGGCGAGCGCGGTGCACAACGACAATCCCACGGTCGTCGAGGGCGCGCGACTCTTCCACGACAAGGGATGCGAGTTCTGCCACGCCATCGGCGAGCAGGGCGGTCAGCGCGGCCCGGACCTCACCGAGGTGGGAACCCGGATGAACGCGGTGGGTATCGCGGGGAAGATCACCAATGGCGGACCGGGAATGCCGGCGTTCGCGCGAACGTTGAGTCCGCGGGAGGTGGAGGCACTGACGGCGTTCCTGGTGACACGGCAGTAGGAGGGCGGGTATGACGGGAAGGAGGTCAGGGCGGGAAGGACGGTAAGGTCCCCGCCCCGCCACCGCCGGATCTCACCCTAAGCATTACCGCCCTTACCGTCCTTCCCGCCCTGACCGTCCTCCTGCCCTTCCACCACGGATGGTCCCAAACCCCACCAGCGCGCCGGCGAAGCAGAGGCCGGCCGAGATCACCATGGCGCGGCTGAAGCCCGCGCCGTAGGCGGCGCCCGCCAGATTCCGGAGACCTCCCATGCCGGCGGCGAGCGGAAGCGCCGCCGTGGCCAGGAGACCGGCCAGGCGAGCCACCGCGTTGTTCACCCCTGATGCGATCCCACCCTTTCCCTCCTCCGCGGCCGCCAGCACGGCCGCCGTGAGCGGCGCCACCAGTACCGACAGCCCCAGTCCGAACACGATCAGCGCCGGCAGCACGGTTTCCACATAACTGGCCCCGCTCTGTACCCGGGAGAACAGCAGCATGCCGATGCCGGCCACCGTCGCACCCGCGCCGATCGGCCAGCGCGGTCCCACCCGCTGGCCCACCCGGCCCGCGGTCGGCGAGATGACAAGCATGAGTGCGTTGACCGGCAGGAGCGAGGCACCCGCTCGGAGGGCGCGGTAGCCCAGCACGTTCTGCAGCTGGAGCATGAGCAGGAAGAAGAGGCCGCCCAGCGCAGAGTAGACCAGCAGGGTGACCATGTTCGCGCCGGTGAACTGGCGCGAGCGGAACAGGGTGAGCGGCAGCATCGGGTCGGACGCGCGCCACTCCTGCAGCACGAAGCCGCCCAGCAGCGCCAGCCCGCCGATCGTCGCGACCAGGATCAGGGAGTCGCCCCAGCCCCGCTGGGGCTCGCTGATGAGCGCCCAGGTGACGGCGGCAAGACCCAGGGTCGCCAGCGTGGCCCCGGCGAAGTCGACGCGGCGCGCGGTGGGACCCGAGGCGCGGGCCGGCCCGGCCGGCAGCCGGCGCGCCGCGATCCACAGTGCCAGCAGCCCGAACGGCACCGGCACGGCGAACACCCAGCGCCAGGAGAGCGCATCCACCAGCCATCCACCCAGCAGGGGACCCAGCGCGGTGGACACGGCCGACCCGGCGGACCAGCGGCCGATTGCCGCGGGGCGGTCGTTCTCGTCGATGGTGGCGTTGATCAGCGCGAGCGTATTCGGCACCAGAATGGCACCGGCCGCTCCCTGGAACAGGCGCACGGCCAGCAGCACGGCGGCGGCGGGCGCGAGCGCCGCGCCGATGCTCGCGGCGGAGAACCCGGTGAGTCCCACCATCAGCACCCGCCGGTGGCCGAACAGATCTCCCAGCGAGCCGCCCAGCAGCATCAACGCGCTCAGCGTGAGGAGATAGCTGTTCATCACCCACTGGAGACCCTCGAGCCCGAGCCCCAGATCGCGCCCGACCGAGGGGAGCGCCACCGTCACCACCGTGCTCTCGACGAACACGGTCCCGGAGCTCAGGATCGCGGCGGCCACGGTCCAGCGCCCGGCGGGAGAGGCGAGGCGCATGACCGGTCAGCGACTCAGCAGCCCCGCATCCAGCACCAGCGGCGCGCCGGTCACGTAGCGCGCGCGATCAGAGGCGAGATAGAGCACCGCGTGCGCCACGTCCTCCGGTTCGATCCACGGCACCGGCAGGAGGTTCCCAGCCGACCGCTCGGCGATTTCCCGGGGGGTGAGGCCCTCCAGCGCGGCGAGTCCGTCGTTCATCGGGGTGTTGACCCCGGTGGGATGGATCGAGTTCACCCGGATGTTGTAGGGAGCGAGCTCGATCGCCCAGGATTTGGTGAGGCCGGTCAGTCCCCATTTGGAGGCGGCGTAGTGACTGAGCCGGCCCATCCCGCGGAGCCCGGCCACGGACGAGTTGTTGACAATGCTGCCCGAGCGCTGCTGCATCATCACCGGGATCACCCGCCGCGCCACCAGCCAGGCACCCTTGAGATTGATGTCGAGCATGGTGTCCCACGCGTCCTCGGTCAGCTCGTGGGCCAGGCCGTAAGCGCAGATCCCGGCGTTGTTGAACAGGACGTCGATCCGGCCGAACTGATCCACCGTCCGGGCCACCGCCGAGGTGACGGCCGCATCATCCCGGACGTCGCCAGCAAAGGTGAGGCACTCGCTGCCGAGCTCCCGGCAGGTGGCGGCAAGGGACTCGAGGTCCTGACCCGAGCCCATCCCGTATCCCGGGTACGGCAGTGGCCGGGCGACGTCGAACGCCGCGATCCTGGCGCCTGCTCCCGCGAAGGCGAGCGCGGTGGCCCGTCCCTGCCCGTGCGCCGCACCGGTGATGAACGCCACCCGCCCGGCGAACTCTCCGCTCACGTGCGCTCTCCCGCCACCTCGGCGCCCCGCCGCTCGCGCGCCCGGTAGGGCTGCAGATACTCGTCCAGCTCCACGTCCAGCGCGTTGTTGAACACGTTGGTGGCCACCATGAGAGCGGCGAACGCGGCGAGCGCCACCATCTGTTCCGGCGTGAAGTAGCTCGCCACCCGCTGATACAGCTCGTCCGGCACCCGGTACGGCGACACCGCGAGGCGGCGGGCGAACTCGATCACGGCGGACTCCCGCTCGTCCAGCCGGGGACGGTCGGGGTTGTCGCCGGTCTCGATCAGGATGCGGCGGAAGAAGGTGGAGCAGATCAGGCAGTCGGTCTCCGCCGAGATGGCGTGGGCGAAGAGGGTGGTGAGCCGCTCGCCCAGGAACGGCTGCACCGCGTCGCGCAGCGGGTACCACTCCATCAACGCGCGGAACGCCGGCAGCGAGTTGAGCAGCGTGCGCTTCATGTTGGTGATGCGGGCGTGCTGCTGGATATGCTCGTCGTGCGCCGCGCGGATGGCTGGTGATGCGGTGTCGTAGTCGATGGGGGTGATCCGCGGCATGCCTGGGGCTCCGTCGAGCAGGGGGAGTTCGCAATCTAACGCGAGCCGGGCGGTACGGCGGTAAGGGCGGTAAGGGCAGTAAGGTCTGGTCATGCGGAAACGAGGGTCTGGGTTCTCGCGCCTTTACCGCCTTTACCGCCTTTACCGCCTTTACCGCCCTTACCGCCGCCCTTACCGCCGCCCTTACCGCCGCCCTTACCGCCGCCGTCCTTCCCCCCTACACCAGAAATCTCAACGCCCCCGGCAGCAGGCTCAGCTGGATCCGCGCCCCCGCGGCGGACGGCGCCTCGCCGGGCCGCTGGAGCTCGTCGTCGACGTGCAGCTCTGCGCCGTGGGCGACGATGCAGATCTCCCGCGCGCGCCGGATCGGGAGATCGATCTGGTGATCGTCACCCGCCACCCGGGCCGCGACATGCTCGCGCAGCGACTCGCGCTCGCGCTCGGTGGCGAGCACCACGTCGAGCAGGCCGTCACCGGCGTCCGCGCCGGGAGCCAGCCGCAGATTGGGGCCGATTGACGGGATGTTCATCACCTCGCAGAGCAGAAACTCACCCGAGACGTCCTGGCCATCCAGCTCGATCTGCCATGCCTGCGGACGGAGGTCGCGGAGCACCCGGCTCAGGTAGCGGACGTCCCGGGTGATGCCGAGATCCTCGTGCTCGGCGCGTCCTTCCCGGTGATCGGCCCGCGATTCCACCAGGCACATCGTGACCGGGAAGAGGCCGAGGCCTACCGCCTCCAGGAAGTGGCCTTCTCCCCAGGAGCCCTTGACCACGCCCGCGTCGAACCGTTGCGGCCGGGATGCGGCGAGACCGGCGATGACCTCCTCGGGCGAGCCCTCCACCCCGAGCGCCTTGGCGACGTTGTTGGCGGTGCCCATCGGAAGCAGCGCCAGGGGCACGTCGCGACCCAGCAGGGCGCCCGCCGCCTTGCGCACCGTGCCGTCTCCGCCGGCCACCAGCACCACGTCACCCGGGTCGGTCAAGGCCCGTGCGTAGTCCTTCTCCTTGGTCGACTGGTAGGTGACCGCGTGACCGGCGGCCACCAGGGCTCGGACCAGCTTGTGCCGGGAGTACTCCCCTTCGCCAGCCGAGGGATTGTGAAGCAGGGTGACGTGCATCGCAGATGAGGTGTGCCGGTGAGAGGATAGATTGCCTGAATGCGGATCCTGGTGACCAACGACGACGGAATCTACAGCCCGGGCATCCTGGCGCTGGCCAAGGCCGCGGCCCAGTTCGGGGACGTCCGAGTGGTGGCGCCCGACGTGGAGCAATCGTCCATGGGGCACGCCATCACCGCCAGCCGTCCGCTCTCCTTCCGGAAGACTATGCTGGGCGACTTCCAGGCGCACCGGGTCAACGGCACCCCGGCCGACTGCGTCGCGCTCGGCGCGTACAACTGGGAGAAGGTGGACGTCGTGCTTTCGGGCATCAACCTGGGTCCCAACCTGGGGAACTCCGCGTGGCACTCGGGGACGCTCGCGGCGGCCAAGCAGGCGGCGCTGCTGGGGCTCCGGGGCGTGGCACTGAGCACGCCGGCGGGACGGACCGAGCCGGCGTTCGACGTTCTCGCGCCCTACGTGCAGCGGGTCCTCGAATGCCTGCTGCTGCAGGATCCCTGGCTCAAGCTGGTAAACGTCAACTTCCCGCGCCAGCCCCGGGGCCTCATGTGGACCCGCCAGTCGGTGCGGCAATACGACGGGGGCGTGGTGCCGGGCGAAGATCCGATGGGACGCAAGCACTTCTGGCTCACGGTGCGGCCGATCGAGGACAGCGAGGAAGGCACCGACCGGTGGGCGGTGAAGGAAGGATGGGTCTCGCTCACGCCGCTGGAGCTGGATCTGACGGATCACGTGGCCCTCGAGCGCGTGCGTGCGGAGCACCAGCTGGACTGAGCATCTCCCCCATCGGCACCGCGGCGGCCGAGCGGTGCCAGCCGCTGGCGATCCCCAGCCCACCCTCCCACATTGATAGCGTTCCTCCACCCCGGCAGGATCGTGGCCACAGTCGATCCCTCCCTCGCCGACGCCCTCCACGACCGCTATGTCCTCGAGCGCGAGCTCGGTCATGGCGGCATGGCGACGGTCTATCTCGCCCGAGACCTCCGCCACGACCGGCTCGTCGCCCTCAAGGTGCTCCGGTCCGACCTCGCCGCGGCGCTCGGGCCCGAACGATTCGAGCGCGAGATCCGGCTCGCGGGAGGCCTGCAGCATCCCCATATCCTGACCGTGCTCGACTCCGGCAGGGTGCTCGCGCCACGGGGCGGCGCCGACCGGCTCTGGTTCACCATGCCCTACGTCGAGGGCGAGTCGCTGCGGGCACGGCTCGAGCGCGAGGGGCAGCTCCCGCTCGAGGAAGCGGTTCGGCTCGCCTCCGAGGTGGCGGACGCGCTCGATTGGGCCCATCGCCACAGCGTGGTCCACCGGGACGTGAAGCCCGAGAACATTCTGCTGACCGGCGGCCATGCCCTGGTGGCCGATTTCGGGATTGCGCGGTCATTGAGCGAGACCGACCAGACGCGACTCACCGAGACGGGCATCGTGGTCGGCACACCGGCCTACATGAGTCCGGAGCAGGCCAGCGGCGAGCGGGCGATCGACGGTCGCACCGACCTCTACGCCCTCGGTTGCGTGCTGTACGAGATGCTCGCGGGGGAGCCCCCCTACACCGGCCCGACCGCACACGCCGTCATCGCCAAGCGCATCGGCGACCCAATCCCCTCGGTGCGGCGGATCCGGGAGAGCGTGTCTCCCGCGCTCGACGCCGCGTTGACTCGAGCACTCGCCAAGGCGCCCGCGGATCGCTTTGCCACGGGCGCCGAGCTCAGCGCGGCGCTCAGGCACGGCCTCACGGCAGCCGGGGCAAATCCCCCGGCTGTTCCGGCGAGGCGCCTGGTTGCCATTGCAGCGGCGGCCGTGCTCGCCGTCAGCGCGGGAGCCTACCTCCTGGGCCGCCGGCAGCCCTCAACCGGGCCTCCCAGCGGACCCATCGCCCTCGCGGTGCTTCCCTTCCGCAGCATCGGCGCCGCCGATGATTCCGGCGTGCTGGGCATCGGGATTCCGGATGCGATCATCACCCATCTCGCGGCCGTGAGGCAGATCCGGCTTCGGCCCACCAGCGCGATTCTGCGTTATGCCGGCCAGGACCCCGATCCTCGCGAGGCCGGCCGGACACTGGCGGTCGACTATCTTCTCGCCGGAACCGTCCAGCCCGCTGGTGATCGCCTGCGGGTGAGCGTCCAGCTGCTGCGATCGAACGACGGCTCGCCTCTGTGGGGCGCCCACTATGACTTGGCCCGGCAGGATCTGCTGACGCTGCAGGACTCGATCGCCGAACGGGTGAGCGGCGCGCTTTCCATTCGAATGAGTGCCGCCGAGCATGCGCGGCTCTACCGGCGGTATACCAGCAACGGCGCGGCGTACGAGACCTATCTCGAAGGGCGGGCCCAGCTCGCCCGGATCTCGGAGCAAGGCACGGCGGCGGCCATCGCGGCGTTCGAGCGCGCGCTGGCGCTCGACTCCACCTACGCGCTCGCCTTGGCGGGCCTGGCGATGGCGAGCGCCGACATGCACCTGCGTTTTGCCACCGGGAAAGACGTGAAGATCTGGGGAGAGCGGGCCGAAGCGGATGCGACCCGGGCCATCGCCCTCGACTCGTCGCTGGCGGAGGCGCACCTGGCCCGAGCAGCCGTGGCCCGGAAGTCCGAGTTCGATTGGGGACGCACATTGGAGGAGAGCGGCCACGCCCTCGAACTCGACCCCAATCTCGACCTGGCGCACTATTTCAGAGCGGCCGCATTCTACCACCTCGGCCTGCTCGACCAGGCGTCGCTGGAGGTAAGGAAGGCGCTCGCGGTCGATCCGCTCAATCTGCCGGAGCAGCTCCGCACCAGGGGTGTGGTGGAGTTCCTCTCGGGCCACTATCGCGAAGCGATCGGGCCGCTGGAAGAGGTACGGCGGACCAGCAGCCGGGCCTATGTCGACTCGTATCTCTCGCAGGCCTACTTCTACAGCGGCGACACCGCCCGAGCGTTCGCAGTGCTCGACTCGCTCGCGAGCTCCCCATCCGCTCCGGCCGCCGCGCGTTCGCGTGCCTCGCTCGCCAGCTTTTCGGCGGCTCGAGGAGACCGGACTCGGGCCGAGGCGCTGATCCGCGAGGTCGTCGAGAACGGCTACATGGACCACCACGTCGCCTACGGCCTGGGCGCCGCCTACGCCCAATTGGGGAAGCTGAGTCACGCCCGCCTCTGGCTCGGTCGCGCCGTGGAGACCGGTTTTCCGTGCTATCCCTGGTTTCAGCGCGATCCGTTGCTGGAGCCGATTCGCCGGGATCCCGAGGGGCGCCGGTTTTTCGAGGGGCTGAAGCAGTCGTGGGATGCGGCGCGGGAGCGATACGCACAGTAACGGGCGCCCCGCTGGAAACCTGCGCGCGAGTTGCCGCGTCGGAAATATCATCAGCGGAGTGGGGCTACCACTTCGCCTGAACTCCTGCGCGAGTGGTGGCGCGAACCTGGCGGACATCGGCGGCCGGGCCGTAGCTTATGATGCCTGGCGTCTTGCCTTGCAGGCAAGCCTGGCCCCAACGTCGAGACGGATTCACCCCGATCAACGGCGACCGATGACCGACCAGAGCGACGAAGGCCTCCTCCGCGTGATCGGTCCAGCCGCCCTCGCGGGCAGCCTGATCAACTCGGTGATCGGCGGCGGGATCTTCGCGATTCCCGCCGCCCTCGCGCTCACCGTGGGCAGCGCGGGGCCGCTCGCGGTGCTGCTCGCCGCGGTGGTGATGGGATTCGCCGTGGCGGCGATGGCCCAGGCCGGACAGCGGGTGGCGCGGAGCGGTGGGATCTACGCGTACGCGGAGGTCGCCTTCGGGCCCTTGGCCGGCTACCTCACGGGCGTGCTGCTCGCGCTCACCTGTGTGCTCGCGGCCGCCGGAGTCGCGGCCGCGCTGGTCGACTCGCTCTCGACCCTGAGCCCTCTGCTCGGTGGACGCCTGTTCCGGGCGGCCGCCATCGTGCTGCTCTTCGCGGCGCTCGTGGCGGTCAACCTCCCCGGAGTGCGGTCGGGCACGCGAGTCGCGGCCGGGGCGGCGGTCGTCAAGTTCCTCGCCCTGCTCCTCTTCGTCGCGCTCGGTGCAACCCTGGTCCGTCCTGAGCATCTCGCCATTCCCCAGATGCCGGCCGCCTCCAGCCTGGCCCGCGGGGCGATCCTGGCCGTGTTCGCGCTGGCCGGGATGGAGATCGCGCTGGGAGCGAGCGGCGAGGTGCGCGATCCGGCCCGGACCATTCCGCGGGCGCTGCTGGCGGCCTTCTCCCTGATCGTGCTCCTCTATCTGGCGATTCAGCTCGTCGCTCAGGGCGTGCTCGGCCCCGAGCTGGCCGCGTCCCGGGCGCCCCTGGCCGACGCCCTGGCACGGATCTCCCCCTCCGGCCGGTATTTCATGCTCGCGGCAGGTGCGGTCTCGATGCTCGGCTGGCTCGCCGGCGATGTGCTCGGGTCCTCACGCATGTTCTTCGCATTCGGGCGAATGGGAGTCCTTCCGAGACCCCTGGGCGAGGTGCATCCCCGCACCCGGGTCCCCCACTACGCGCTGGTGGCGTACGGGGTCATCGCGGCCCTGCTTGCGCTGACCGGCACGTTCGCTTCGCTGGTGTTTCTGGCGAGCGTGTCGAACATGCTGCTCTACGTGGCCTGCTGCGCCGCGGCGTGGGAGCTGGAGCGGCGCGCCCGCGCCCGTGGCGACACCGCTCTGCCGGGGCGCAGCGGGGTGATCCCGCTCCTTGCCGTGCTCGGTCTTCTGGGAGTGCTCAGCTCCAGCACGGCGCGCGAGCTGCTCGCCGTGGCAGGGGTCCTCATCCTGGCGACCATCCTCTACTGGACGACGGGATCGGGAAGGCGGGCGGCGGCGCGGCGCGGTAGTGCCGTGCCCGTGGGAGCCGTCACCGGCCGAGTCGCCACCGGCGGGCCGTGATGCACCCGAACGAGCCGCGGCCCCCGGGATAACCTGACCCGGGGGCCGCGTCACCTGCTTGGAAATCGCTTCTGCTGATCGCCGCTAGCGCTTTAGGTGGTCGGCTTGCCCAGCTTCTTCTGCAGCTCCTCCGCCCGGTCCAGGTGTCTCTGGATGATGGGCTTCGCCTTCTCGATCAGGGCCTTGAGCTCCGCGTTCTGGGTATCGTCGTGACCCTTGTTCGCCAGGTCGAGCACCGCCTTGTGGATGGTGACCTCCTGGTCGATGTAGACCTTGTCGAACGCCGCGCCCTTCCCGGCCGCGCGGAGCGAGTCCATCTCGGAGGTGCCGGCAGCCTTCACCGGGTCCTCGGTTGGCGCCTGCGGGGTAACGTTGAGCTTCTTGGCCAACGCTAGCCCCTGAACCCGGAGGGCGTGGTGCTCACCCATCATCATCTTGGCGAATTGCTTCACGCCTGGATCGGCCGCCTTGGTGAGGGCGAACGCTCCCGCCGCGCTGTCGGCCTTGTTGGCCTCGTCGAGCAGCGCCACGATGTTGGGATCGGTGTACGGGGCATTGCTGGTGGCCGCCTTCGCGGTGTCGGCCGTCCCCGCCCCCGCCATCCCGGCGGTGCCGGTGTCGGTTGCGGCCGGGGTCTCGACCCGTCCGGTATCGGCGGTTTTTTCCTTGCCTTTACAGGCGCCCATCGCGAGGGCGCCGAGCCAGGCAGCGGCCATCATGCTGTAGCGCGCATGCCGCGCAAGATCAGTACGCATAGGGACCTCCTTCAGGTCGCCTCAATCCTATGGAGGCCTCCTCCCGCGGAACGTGATCGCGATCACCGGCCCCGTGGTTACCCTGCCGGCACTCCCTGTCCCACCGTCCTCCCGCGCCCCATCCAGCGCTCCTTCGTAACGATCCCCGTCAGGGTTGCGCCTGCAGCGGCCGGGCGGCGAGCTCCACCGGGCTCACTCCCGGCAGCTCCTCCGCCGTAGCGCCAAGCTCCTTGAAGCGCCGCGCGGAGACGAGCACCCTGTTCTCCAGCGACCCCGCCGCCTTGTTGTAGCTCTCGACCGCCTTGTCCAGCCCGCGCCGGAGGTCGTCGAAGTGTCCGGCCATGGTGCCGAGCCGCTCGTAGAGCTGGCGGCCGAGCTCGCTGATCTCCTGTGCGTTCCGGGCGATCTGCTCCTGCCTCCAGCCGTAGGCGATCGCGCGAAGGAGAGAGATGAGGGTCGTTGGGCTCGCCGGGATCACCTGTTGGCTCACGCCGAACTCGATCAGCGAGGGGTCGTGCTGGCAGGCGGCGCTGAAGAACGTCTCGCCCGGGAGGAACATCACCACGAAGTCCGGCGCCGGCTGGAACTGGTTCCAGTACGCCTTGGCCGACAAGCCGATCATGTGCTCCCGCACCTGGCGGGCGTGGTCGCGCAGCAGCAGCTCGCGGGCGCCATCGTCGAGGCTCCCGTCCACCGCGTCGAGGTACGCGGCCAGCGGTGCCTTGGCGTCGACCACCACCGTCTTGCCGCCCGGCAGCCGCACGACGAGGTCGGGCCGGAGGCGCCCGTCGGCAGTCTCGACGCTGGCCTGTTCCTGGAAATCGCAGTAATCCAGCATGCCGGCCATCTCGACCACCCGCTTGAGCTGCATCTCCCCCCAGCGGCCGCGGACCTGCGGCGCGCGGAGCGCCTTCACCAGGTTCCCGGTCTCCGCCTGGAGCGCCTGCTGCGAGTGGGCCATCGCTTTCACCTGCTCGACCAGTCCGGCGTAGCTGGCGATCCGGTCCTTCTCCACCTCCTGGAGCTTGCCGTCGACCCGCTCCAGCGCCTGCTGCAGCGGGCGCACCAGGTCGTCCACCGCCTGCTGCCGGCGCTCCAGGTCGGAGGCGGCGGACTGGTGGAGCTCGCCCAACTTGGTCTCCGCCAGCGCCAGAAAGGATTGGTTGTTCTGCCTCAGCGCCTCGGCCGCGAGCGCGGCGAACGCGTCGCGCAAGGTGTGCTCCGCCTGTTGCAGCAGCGCGAGCTTCTCCGCGGCGGCGCGACGCTCGGCCGCAGCCCGCTCCTCCAGGCGCGCGACCTTGCCGCGGGCGGCGAGCCATGCGACGAGGCCGCCGGCCAGCGCGCCCAACAGGAGCCCGACAAGGAGCTGAGAGTTCATGTGCGAAGTTGGAGGTCGTGGCCGGAAGGGGACGGCCGACCAGCCGAAGCTAAGGCTGGTCGTTGGCTATGACAACGAGGGGGGAGCGGCGTGCGGGACCACGACGGCGGCCCCGCAGCCGATGACTGCGGTGGTTCAGCCCTCCGTCAGCTTGGCGAGCTTCCTGATCTGTTTGGCTGCCTCCTGCCGAACCTGCGGCACCCGCTTCCCGGCCGCATCCTTGAGATCGCGCGCCAACTCGCCCGCCTTCTTCCGGGCGACCGGAACCTGGTCCCGCACGGTCTTCCGCAGGTCGTCGGCCTTCCGCCGAACCCGCGCGTCTTTCCCGGCCCGCTCGATGCCTTTCCGTACCACTACTGCCGCGACGAGCGCGATTGCCGCCCTGAACAGCCGCTTCATGCCTGCCGCCATGGAACGCTCCAGGTGAGGGTCTGTCCGCAATCTTGACCGGTCGCCGGAACTGGGGGGTGAGGCGGATCACGGACCCGACATTTCGCGCCCGGGCGGGGGGCGGGTAACTTATGCCGGGTCCCCCCGATCCACCACACCTCTGGAGGCTCCTTATGGTGACGCTTGGCGCACTCTGGCTTCCCATCCTCCTCTCGGCCGTGCTCGTGTTCTTTACCAGCTTCCTGCTTCATATGGTGCTGAAGTACCACAGGAGCGACTACAACCCACTGCCCAACGAGGACGCCGTGCGGGCCGCGATCCGCGCCGGCAATCCCCCGCCCCGCCAGTACATTCTCCCCTACTGCAGCAATCCCAAGGACATGGAGAAGCCCGAGATCAAGCAGAAGTACATCGAGGGCCCGGTCGGGGTGCTCACCCTCATGAGGCCGGCGGCACCCAACATGACCCCGATGCTGGTACAGTGGTTCGTGTTCGTACTGGTGATCTCCATCTGCCTCGGCTTCGTCGCCTGTCACACCATCGATCCGGGCGTCGAGTACATGGACGTCTTCGGCGTGGTCGGCGCGACCGGATTCCTCGCCTATGCCGCGGGGACCGTTCCCGCCGCAATCTGGATGGGAAAGCCGTGGTCGGTGGCGATCAAGGAGGTCTTCGACGGACTGCTCTACGGGCTGGTAACCGCGGGAACGTTCGGGTGGTTGTGGCCCCGGTAATGCATCGATTGACAGAATCGGTACAATGTCCTAAAGATGTGTTGCACATCGGTTGGAGAGGAGGGCCTCTACGGCGCTCGCCGAGTTCTGGGTACCCGCGAAGCGGTCGCCGGCGCCATGAACCGAACCAACATTGCACCTGCCGGACATTTCACTACAACTTGAGGTCGTGTTGAGGTCGCTCACTAGCGAGCAGCGACCAGGTCGACCACACAGCACTGCGGCATGACCGCCGCGCGCCGATAGGCACCGGGGACCATGGATGGGCGGTCCCCGGTTTTTTTGTGCGGGGGGCCGGTAAGGACGGTAAG
>DATAOI010000057.1 GCA_036265815.1 Gemmatimonadales bacterium | reverse complement strand
TGCACGGCCACGCCACCGTCCCGGCCGAGCTAGGGGTCTTCCTCGGTCTCTCCTACCGGATGCACGGGGACGTGTGCCGGTTCATCTCCGAGGCGATCTACGACGGCCGGCTCGCCAGCGGCCCCGGAACCGAGCGGCATCGGGTGATCGCGAATCACGGCGCCGAGCTGGTGCCCGCGGAGACTGGTATCGTCTGGGTGTCCGTTTCCCACGACGGCTGTAGCCAGTCGAGCGATGAGGAGTGCGACCGCATCGTGGCCATCGTCCAGGAGCTGCTCGGCCGCGACGTGGTGGGCAAGGACGGCCGGACGCGGCGCATGACCCTGGACGACATCCTCATCGTGGCGCCGTTCAACATGCAGGTGCGCTGCCTCAGGGAGCGGATCGGCGCCGGCGCCCGCATCGGATCGGTGGACAAGTTCCAGGGGCAGGAGGCGGCGGTCGTGATCGTGTCGCTCTGCTCATCTACCCTGGACGAGTCTCCGCGGGGTGCCGCGTTCCTGCTCAGTCCCAACCGACTCAACGTCGCGGTGTCACGGGCGCAGGCGCTGGCGATCGTGGTGGGGTGCCCGGAGTTGCTGGAGACGCGGTGCCGGTCGGTGGAGGAGATGAAGCTGGTCAACCTGCTGTGTCACCTGGTGCAGTACGCGGAGGGGGACCTTTAGCAACGGAATCGCCTAAATGTCCAGCATCTCAGAAAAGAACGTAGGGAGACTGATCTTCACCGGTTTACTCGACCCAGGCGGCTGCCATGTGAGCGTCTCCCTGAGAATTTCCGGTCGCTCCTCGCCTTGTTGCCAGCGCTCGACCAGTCGCGCATCCAGGTCGACGATCCAGTAGCCGGTCAAGGTCGCGTTCCAGCCGTGAACTCGGTGAGCTGCCGCGTAAGCGCGCCCTCGTTCGTGAACCGGGTATACCGCTCCTGCGCCGAAGCCATCAGCTCCTGGAAGCGCCGGTTCGGCCGCAGGCTCCTCAGAAATCGGTCATGTTGGGTGAAATAGACATAGTCGATCCACCCCCGCACCCCCACCGCATGCTCCAGCCACCGCATCGCTTCGTCCTCGGCGCCGACCAGCGCGTACGACGAGGCCATCAGATACGACCAGTACTCATCCGACTCCGCCACCGCCCGCTCCGCGCCGCCGAGCGGCGCCAGCACCGCCGCCCGATCGCCCCGGAGCCCGCCCCGGAACCGCACCGCCACCCGGGCCAGGTGATCCTCCTCCGGCTGCCGCTCCAGCCAGTCGAACTGCTCCGCCGCCTCCTCCGGCTGCCCCGCGAGCGTCAGCGCGACGCCGGCGCAGAACCGGCAGATGGTGCTCCGCGGATCCAGCTCCACCGCTCGCCGATGTGCGAACAACGCGCCCGGCGCATCGCCCCCCAGCGACCAGCTCAGCCCCAGCAGACAGTGGTTGCTCGGCGTCAGCGGATCCAGCTCGACCAGCCGGGTCACGGTCTCCCGCATCGGTCCGATTCGCCCGCCCAGCAGGTACGCCCCGCCCAACTGGTGCATCGCGTCGGGATTGTTGGGGTCGGCCGCGCAGGCCTGGGTCAGCAGCCGCACCGCCTCGCCCGGCCGCCCGCGGCGGTACGCGACCTGCCCCATGATCGACAGCCCCTGCGCCGAGCGCGGGCTCAGCTCGAACGCACGACGGGCACAGTCCTCGGCTTCCCGGAGGTTGGCCTCCTCGGTCCCGCCCAGCATTGCCGCCGACCAGGCGTGCACCGTGCCCAGCATCCCGTACAGCGCCTCGTTCGGTCCCGCCACCGCGAGCCCGTGCTCCGCCAGCGCCCGCGCCGCCGCCATCCCCTCGGGGGTATAGCGGTAGTACTCCTGCCGGGCGCGCTGGTAGTACTCGTACGCGCGGATGTCCGCGATCGGCCGCTTCGCGATCTCCTGGTCTTCCGGCGGCGTCAACGTGATCCGGAGCGCTTCCACGATCTGGCGCGACAGCCGCTCCTGGAGATCGAACACATCGTCCACCGTGCCCGAGTACTTCTCCGCCCAGAGGTGCTCGTCGCTCTCGATGTCGATCAGCTGCGCCGTGATCCGGAGCGCGGACCCCGCCCGGCGCACACTGCCCTCCAGCGCGTAGCGGACGTTGAGCTCGCGCCCGATGCGCCGAAGCTCCCAGCCGGTCTCCTTGAGCTTGATCGACGAGGTCCGGGAGATCACGGTCAGCGCCCGCACACGCGAGAGGTCGGCGATCACCTCCTCCATCAGGCCGTCCGCGAAGTACGCGTTGTCGGGATCGGGACTCAGGTTCGCGAACGGCAGCACCACGATGGCTTGCTTGACTTCCTGGGTGACTCCCGGCTCCGTCGCCTCCACCGCCGCCAGGAAATCCATCACCGTCGCGAACCGGTCCGCCGGCACCTTGGAGAGCGCCCGCTCGATGGCCCCTCGGACCGGCGCCGGCACGCCGGGACGGAACGCGGTGATCGGCGGGACCGGCGCGAGCAGTTGCTGCGACAACACGGCCGCCAGAGTGGGACCGGTGAAGGGCGGCTGACCTGCCAACAGCTCGTAGAGGACGCATGCCAGGCTGTACTGGTCGGCCCGGGCATCGACCCCGCGATCGCCTTCGGTCTGCTCGGGGCTCATGTAGGCGGGGGTCCCCAACCCCAGCCCGGGCTGGGTCAGCTGCTGGCCGCCCGCGACCCCTGCGGCGCGGGCGATGCCGAAGTCGGCCACCAGCGCATGGCCCTGCGAGAGCAGCACGTTCTCGGGCTTTACGTCGCGGTGGATCAGCCCCTGCCCGTGGGCGTAATGGAGCGCCTCGCCGATCTCCCGCACCAGCCGCAGCGCCTCGGCCACGGGGAGCGGACCCTCGCGGGTGAGCCGCTGCCGCAGGGACTCGCCCTCCACGAAGGGCATGACGTAGAACGGCCTGGGGGAGGCTTCGCCGGTGGTGCCCGAGTCGAGCAGGGCGAGGATATTGGGGTGCTGGAGCCGGGCCAGAATCTGGATCTCGAGCAGAAACCGCTGGCCGCCCAGGTCGGCCGCGACTTCCGGGCGCATGACCTTGATCGCGACCGGGCGGTCGTGCTTGCGGTCGCCGGCCAGGTAGACCGTCGCCATGCCGCCCCGGCCCAGCTCCCGCTCCACTGTGTAACGATCGCCCACGGAGAGGGGCTCGGGGCCGGCGCGCTTCCATCGGAGGAGCATGCCGAAAGCTAAGGCCTCATACTACCTCGCCGCACCCGCCGGGGAAGGCGGTCCAGCTCCCGGGCGAGGTTCGGCCGCGTACGTCATGGGCATCATCCGCTGAAGCCGGAGGCAGCGGAGGCCGGCGCCCAGGGAGGCGATCGACTCACGGATGGGCGGTGGCAGCGGGGCGGGAGTGGTTCGCAGCGGTGTCTCCGTTCGCACACCCTATCGCACATAAGGTGCGTAGTAATAGGCAGTGGCTTCGGCTGCCCTGGTGGCACGCGCGTCCGACTGCCAGGCCGCCAAACTTGCTCCTCACTGTCACACACCGACCTCCGAAGGTCCGACCGCGGCTGCTCTGCCCGGTGCCGGAATCCGCAGCAGGGCCGTCGCGCTATAGGCGGCTGTCGCAAATCAGGCCCCCGCTGTCGCATTTGAGCCCTAGCCAGCCCCTCCCGCTGGGCCAACCTTGGCTCTAAAGTACGAAACCCGAGTGGCCGGCGGCCGAGTGGGTCACCCGCAGGCCGGGAGAATGTCCAATGGGCAAGTTGCGCTACTGTCTTCCTGGTGTCGCCCTCGTCTGGCTCATAGGGCTCGAAGGCTGCGGGCCCAAAGTCAGCAGTTTCGACGTGTCTCCGCTTCGCGCCTGTCCGGGCGATACGATCGCGATTGGATTCAAGGTGAGCGGGACGCCCAGTCTGACGGTGACCCGGCGAGGAGATTCCCTCCCCGATACCACGACCTACACGATCCACGCCCGCCGCGGCAGCAAAGAGAAGTACGCCCGGAAGGAGGTCATCACCCTCCCGCCGGGCGCGGAGAAGACCCTCAGTTTCGACGTGGACAGCGTCACCCCTGACAGTCTCATCGCCGTCGATACCCTGTCGTCCGACGTTTGGAAGCCCTCGGTGACGATCGGAAGTCTTGCTTCCAAATCGGATCCACCCATCAGCGTCAAGCACGGCGGCCGCACGGCCGCAGTGAACGCCGGCGACGCGCCCTCCACGGCCTTCACGGGCTTGACCGTCGACGGCCCCTGGAGGCTCGCCGCACCGATTCCGAGTGGCACGCCGCCCACCCGGCTCCGCATCCTGCTCCAGCTCCGCTGCCAAGGTCAGGGTACCCCATCATGACCGACCTGTCCGCCATCAAGACCATCGTCCTGGTCATGCTCGAGAACCGGTCCTTCGACCACATCCTCGGCCACTTGAGCCTGCCAGATCTCGGGAACGGTACCGCGGTCGATGGACTCAAGCTGCCGCTCCAGCAGGACGCCTACGAGAATCTGTTCGAGGGAGAGTCGTACTACCCCTTCCATCTCCAGGACCATCCGCTCTCCAGCGACCTGCCGCACGAGCGCCGGCAGGTGCTGGCCCAGCTCGCGCTGAGCCCTGTGACCCAGGCGTATACCATGGGCGGCTTTGCCGCGGCGTACTTCGAGGCCACTCCCACCAATCGCGTGAGCAACCCCGACCCGATGGGGTTCTTCGGCCCAGAGGATGTGCCTATCACGCGGTTCTTCGCCGACAACTACGCCGTGTGCGACCGCTGGTTCGCCCCGCTTCCCACCAGTACCCAGCCGAACCGCATCATGACGTTGTGTGGCTCGACCCGAACCGACCAGACCAAGGGCCTCTTTCCTCCGACCGATACCATCCTGCTCGAGTGGCTGAGTGCACGGAACGTACGCTGGCGGGTCTACCACTCCGGGATCTCGTTCTTTGCCCTGTTGGGCCGCCTGGAGATCTTCGGACCAAGCTTCAGGACCATCGACCGGCTGGCGCCGGATGTGGCTCACGAGGGGGCCGACGATTTCCCTCAGGTGATCATCGTCGAACCCTCCTACGCCGATGCGCCCCATCTCGCCGGGGACGTCCCCAACGACAACCATCCCCCGCTGCCGGTGCATCCGGGCGAAGCCTTGCTGCTCAACGTCTATGACGCGCTGACCTGCAATCCCGACCGATGGGCCAGCACCCTGCTGATCGTGACCTATGACGAGCACGGCGGCTTTTTCGATCACGTGCCGCCCGCGCCAGTGCCCTATCGGCCGGCGAGCAATGCCATCTTCACCGACCCGTTCACCACCACCGGGGTCCGGGTGCCCAGCCTGATCGTCTCTCCGTTCGTCGATCCCAAGACAGTCCATTCGGGCGTGTTGGACCACACGTCCATTCTGCAGCTCCTGGCGGAGCGGTTCACCCCCGGCACCCCGCACTCGGCCTCGGTGGATCAGCGGAAAGGCTTCGGCATCGGGAGCGTGAGCGAGGCGTTGCAACGCGATTCGCCCCGCACCGACATCCCCAGGCCGTCCAGCATACGGGTCCAGGTGACCATGGACTTGGGCCGGCCGCATCCTCCCGAGACGCCGATGCAGGAGGCCTTCGCCAATGCGGCGCGGCGGATGGTGCAGGACTACCCCCGCGAGACCGCCCAGAAGTATCCGGCGGTGTCGCACTGGGTCCTGGCGCAGCAGTTCCCTGGCTGAGGCGGCGCCTCAGGGCTTAGCCGTGACCTCGATGACCGCCGCTCGCCAGACGGCGGGAAGCCGGATCCGCAGCCCACGGGTCGCAAGGTCGGCCCCGGTGGCGGGTGCCCGCCGCTGCCCATCCACCTCGACATCGTACGTCGCCCGCGGGAGGAGCCCGCGGAGCCGCAGTACCTCCGCAGCGGAACTCCGCGCCAGCCGATAGCCCAGGACCACTCCGCGGCGTCCGCCCGGCTGGACGTACTCCAGCGCCGTCCATCCGGTGGGATCGGTTCGCCGGGGCGCGGGCGTCAGATGGTAGACATCGGCACCCACGATGGTCCCGCGAATCCGCCGGTACAGCGCCACGTTGTCCCTGACGCGCTCCCGCACCGCGGCGCTCCACTCCGGGATCCGTCCCGAGATGCCGAACTGCCCGTTCATCGGGACCCGCAGCATGAAGTCCACCCAGCCGGGCGGCCTGGTCGAGTCGACCACGCCGCTCTCCGC